>CAXTTX010000473.1:0-2146 GCA_964247045.1 uncultured Verrucomicrobiales bacterium
AACGAGCCGGAGAATCCCAACTGGCCCGGCATATGCTTAAACCCCGTGACAACTCCGACACATTCCACAGGATGCACCATATCCCTCCGGTGCTATCCTGCCTATTGATTGTCTCCGATATCCCCAAAAACACGAAAATGAAACAAATCCCACAAACCCCACCGCCGGGCGGCCCGCTGAATAGCGGCCGGTCGCGAAGCTTCTTCGCGACCTACGCCGCCCTCGCCGCCGGTCTTATCATGACCGGAGCCTCCCAAGCCGAAACCCTCGCTTCCTGGGAATTCAGCGGCCTCTCCGCCTTCGGCGCGTCGCCGCTCACTCCCGCCGCCTCTTCGGCCAATACCACCGTCGTCGGCCTCACCCGGGGCACCGGTGTCACCACTCCCGCCGGAGCCGCCGGCAACGCCTGGGGCGGTGCAGGGTGGGACGGCGCGACCGATGTCACGACAGCAGTGACCAACAACGACTTCGTTACCTTCAGTTTTACTCCTGTCACGGGTCAGACCGCTTCATTCACCACCATCGAGGCCTATAACGTCCGCCGCTCCGGATCCGGTGCGACAATCGGGCAGTGGCAATACCAACTCGGCGCAGGAACCTTCACCGACATCGGCGGCCCGATTACTTGGGGCGCGGTGACCAGCGGGACGGGCAACCCCCAAGCAGCGATCGACCTCTCCGGCATCGCATCCCTGCAGACGGTGGCTACCTTCCGCGTCGTCAACCACACGGCATCCGGCTCCGGCGGCACCTGGTATTTCAACAACCTCGCCACCGCAGGCGTGGATTTGGTGATCACCGGCACCACCGCCTCCTCGGGCGGAGGTGACACGACCCCGCCATCCTTCGCCGTCAGTTCGCCGGCCAATGGCGCCGTGAGCGTGCCGGTCGATACCAATCTGGTCTTCACCCTCAGTGAAACCGCCACGGTGCAAACCGGGAAAAACCTCCTCATCAAGAAAACCTCCGACAGTTCGACCGCCCAGACGATCCCGCTGAATGGAGGTGCCGTCAGCGTCGTCGGTAACACGGTCACGGTGAACCCGCCGGCCGATCTGGATCTCAACACCGGCTATTTCATCGACATCGACGCGGGCGCCTACAAGGACGCCGCGAACAATGCCTCGGTTGCGTTTTCCGGAGCCACGAGCTGGGCATTCACCACCCCCGCGCCGATCACCACCTCGCCGATTGTCATCTCGCAATACTATGAAGGCACCGGCACGAACAAATGGATCGAGCTTCACAACGTCTCGGGCGGTTCCGTGTCGCTTGACACCTATGTCCTCGCCTTGTGGTCGAATGGCAGCCGCGAAGGCTGGAAAACCGGCACTGTGCCGACCTCAACCTTCGGTCTGACCGGCGTGACCCTGGCTGCTGGCGAGTACTACCTCGTTGGTAACACCTCCAACACGACGCCCGGTTATGCGATTGCGAACGTGAGCAGCAACAGCGTGGCCAATTTCAACGGTGACGACAGCGTGGTGCTCTACAACTCCACCACTCTCAGCCCCTCCACCGTCGCGGACGCGTTTTCCGCTTCAAGTGCCACGGCCCAGGCTGCTGACACTTCGGTCTATCGCCTGAGCGGTGCGATCGGCTACAACCTGGCGGCCGGCAGCTCCTTCCTCGATTTCCCTGCCGTGTGGGCCACCAAGACCCTGGCGGAAGTCGCCGGCGCCACCACGGCAAACGAGTTCTACCTGAAGCGCCAGGGCGGCGCCAGCGCGCCTCCGGTGATCGATCTCTATGCTGTCGCCTTCGACCTTCCGCAAGCGATTGACAAGGTCTCCGTGAACTATACGTTGACCTCCGGTGACGTTCCCACGGAATACCGCATCTCGGAAACCGATCCCACCTTTGCCACCACGCCCTACGTCGCGATCACGTCCCCGCTGGTCTATACGCTCTCCGCGGGTGCCGGCACCAAGACGGTTTACTTCCAGTTGAAGAACGCCGCGGGTGAATCTGCCATCGTGTCCGACACCATCGAGCGCGTCTCCTACGCCTACCCGGGCTCCATCGTGATTTCGCAGTATTCCTCCGACTCCACGACCAACAGCAAGTACATCGAACTCAGCAACCGCACGGGTGCCTCGGTCGACCTGACGGGCTGGAGCCTCCAGCTCTGGACCAACGCGGAAGC
>CAXTTX010000473.1:2246-4276 GCA_964247045.1 uncultured Verrucomicrobiales bacterium
ACGCCTGGCTTCGCGAAGTATCAGTTGCCAGCTTCCACTCCCGGGGCTCCCAAGCTGTTCACGCGCTTGCACGTGATCATCCCGACCCCGTAAGCTCCGGTTACCTTCGGCATCCACACTTCAAGCGGTCCCGCGAAAGCGGGGCCGCTTTTTTTGCGGGTGGTGCCTCTTTTCACGGGCTGTGATTTCCCGTCCCCCCCGGACGCGGTGGGAATATGTGGCACGAACCGGCGAAGCGTATTCCAACCGAAACGTGCCCGGGGGCTGCAGGTTTAAAAAGCCGGCGCATTATCATGCCCGGCCCCGATGACTCCGCCGGCGTGACGAATGCGGCACCATCTAGGAATATATACTAGTACCCGGAAATGCGATTGGAGAGGTGTTTGTTTCATCATCCCCAACACAACATATGAAATTACTCCCTCTAACTCCGCCACCGGGCGCGCCTTCAGCCGTCCGCCGGACGCGAAGCTTCTTCGCGAATTCCCAAGCCGTGCTCGCCGCCGGCCTCCTCATGACCACCGGTGCTTCCCATGCCGAGACCTTGGCAGGCTGGGAATTCAGCGGCCTCGCTGCCTATGGTGCCTCCCCGCTGACTCCGGCCGCCTCGTCCACGAACGTGACCGTTGTTGGTCTTACCCGCGGCTCCGGCGTCACGACCACCCCGACCGCTGCCGGCAGCGCCTGGGGTGGCAACGGTTGGAACGAAGGCACGGACGTCGCCACGGCGGTGACGGCCAACAACTTCGCCACCTTCACCATCACTCCGGTGACCGGGCAGACCGCTTCATTCACCACGATCGAGGCTTACAACATCCGCCGTTCCGGCACGGGCCCGACCACCGGCCAATGGCAATACCAAGTCGGCGCGGGTTCCTTTACCAACATCGGCACGCCGATCACCTGGGGAACCAACACCGCAGCCGCGGGCAACTCCCAGGCGTCAATTGATCTTTCGGGCATCTCCGCCTTGCAAAGCGTGGCTCCCGGCACCGTGGTAACCTTCCGCGTCGTCAACCACACGGCATCCGGAGCGGGCGGCAACTGGTATTTCAACAACACGGCCTCCTCCCCGGATCTGGTGATTACCGGCACCACCGCCGCCTCCGGCGGGGGGGATACCACGCCGCCATCCATCGCAGTGAATACTCCGGCCAATGGTGCCGTGAGCGTGCCGGTCGATACCAATCTGGTCTTCACGCTCAGTGAAACCTCGACGGTGGTTGCCGCCAAAAACCTTCTCATCAAGAAGGTTTCCGACAACACGACGGCCCAGACGATCCTGCTGACGAGTGGAGCCGTGAGCATCGTCGATAACACGGTAACCGTCGATCCACCTGCCAACCTGCTCGCCAACACGGGTTACTACATCGACATTGACGCCGGTGCCTTCAAGGACGCGGCCAACAATGTCTCCGCGGCGTTTTCGGGAACCACGAGCTGGACCTTCACCACGCCCGCGCCGACCACCACCTCGCCGATCGTGATCTCGCAAACCTACGAGGGCACCGGCACGAACAAGTGGATCGAGCTCCACAACGTCTCCGGGGCTTCGGTAGCCCTTGACAACTATGTCCTCACCCTGTGGTCGAATGGCAGCCGCGAGACATGGAAGACCGGCAGCGTGCCCACGGCCAGCTTCCCGCTGACCGGTGTAACCCTCGCCGCCGGGGAATACTACCTCATCGGCAACACCGCGAACACGGTCCCCGGCTATGCGATCACGAACGCGGCCAGCAACAGCGTCGCCAACTTCAACGGTGACGACAGCGTGGTGCTCTACAACTCGACTACAATCGCCCCCGGCAGCGTGGCGGACGCGGTTTCCGTAATTGCCGCCACCGCCGCGGATATCTCGATCTACCGCCTGAGCGGTGCCGTCGGCTACAGCTTGGCGGTCGGCAGCAGCTACGCCGACTTCCCCGCCGTGTGGGCGACCAAGACCTTGGCTGAAGTCGCCGCCGCGACCCCGGCCGACGAGTTCTACCTCAAGCGCCAGGGCGGCGCCAGCGCTCCTCCCGTGATCGATA
>CAXTTX010000474.1:0-2719 GCA_964247045.1 uncultured Verrucomicrobiales bacterium
TGGGTGCCGATGCCTTTTTCGTAGGTTTTCCCGTCGACGGTCAGGTTTTTGCCGCCGACGCTCTTGCCGGTCTGCGCCTCGCCCCAGCCTGAGGCGGCGGAGGTCCAGGGGAGTTCGGTGAGATCCTTGGACGAGCCGTCCTTGAAGTGGATGCGCGGCTCGATCCAGTCCGCCCAATCGAAGGAAGTGGAGCCCTTGTCCGAGACGACGAGGTAGAGTTCCTTCGCGCCCTCGATGCGCGTCTTGATCTCGAAAAGGCGCGCGCCCGTCGAGTCCATGGTAGGGCTTTCGGCAACCGGTTTGACGGGTCCGGCGCCCTTGCGGGCCTCCGCCTTGCGGCCGGCGTTCTCGAACTTGAGCGGGCCTGTCCGCGGGAATGCGGCCTCGCGCTGGGTGGGGATGGGAGCGGTGGGGATCTTGTCGAATTCCGAGGGGGTGACTGTCGTCAGGCGGACGGGCTTATCCTTTTTATCGAGGTTCTCATTGAGGTCGTCCTCGGTGACCGGTTTGGATTTCACGCCGTCCTTGGGGACCTCCACCTTGGCGGACCAGGCGATGGAGTTGAGGACGAGCTTGCGGAAATTGTCATCCGACCAGTTGCGGTGGTAGTGGCCACCTGTGAAGCCGACGCCACGGCCGCCATCGGGGCGCTCGATGCCCCACATGAGGGTTTGTTTCTTGCCGAGGCCTTCGACGCCGTGCTCGTTCCACATGTTGATGTAGCGTTTGATGCGCTGGCGATCGGGGACGGCGGTGACGAGGTCGAGGACCTTGGAACGGTCATCCGGAAAGCGGATGTTGTAGTAGAACTCGTCGTAGGCCTTGAAGAGGGAACCGACGCCACGGCCGACGGGATGGTTTGGCAGGACGGCGAGATCGGCGACCCAGTGGGGGTTGACGGAGAAGTCGGTTTCATAGGCGCCACCGATCCAGGGGCGGTAGTATTGGATGGCCTCCTTGACGTCCGGATGGACGGCGTAGTGCATGAACATGAGGCCGACGCCGCTCTTGGCCATCTGGTCGACTTTCCCCCAGCCCTTGCCGACGACGCTGGTGCCATCGGCATAGATGACGAGTGCCTTGGCACCATCGAGGACGGACTCGTCGGATGGCCAGCCGCTGTGGACCTCCGCCTGGATGTCGAGGCCGCTTTCGTTGAGGGCCTTGGCGAGGAGCATGGAACCGGCGCGGAACTCGTGCTCGCCGGGGCCGTGGCTAACGCTTCCGGCGAGGAAGACCACCTTGTTCGCGGCGTGGGCCGAGACGGGGAGGATCGCCAGGATGCCAAGGGTGCAAAGGTGCCGTCTCCAGGAAGGGCGGAGGGTGGGTTTGGTTTTTCCAATCTTCATAAAAGTCGTGAGCGGCATCTACGTCGACCTTGCGGCGAATCTGGCGAAATTTTCCAGTGCCAAATGGGTGACCCCCCGCAGGAGCTGTCACCGGGCGAGTTCCACGAGTAGGCGGATTCAAGGGGGGAAAGCCGCCAGGAGGGCCGGGGGATTGCCGTGTGATTGCCGCAATTTGCCGCAATTTGCCGGAGGTTTTGGGGGTGTTTTTGTCGGTTTTTGTCAGTTTTTGTTCGTTTTTGCAAGGAGGAGGAGAGCTGGTGCGGCGAGGAAGAAAGAGGTGGATTTCGGTGCAAAGCTTTGAGGATCAGTTGGTTTGATGGAGGCGGAATGAGGGGCGGGGTTTGTGATTTTGGTGAATTGCAACCAATGACAAGTGTTTGGGATTTATTTTTGGAAATGGGGGGCGAGGGGGGTGTGGGGACGAGCGGCAAGAGGGCGGATGGGACGACGAGGGTGTTGGGGTGGGTGGTGTTCATTGATGGGGAGGGTATCAGGTCGGGGAGGTGCTCTCAACCGATGGGGCGTCTGCCAATACAGATGTGCATTACTTGCTCCTGATGAGGCAGATGCGCGGCCAGGCATGGATTCCAAAATGAGGCTGGGATTCCGATTGGCCGGGAGGGGCGGGTTCTGCTAGGAAACGAGGCAGCATGTCTTCCCCCGCGTCATCGATGTTCCTCCAGGCCGGAATCGGCGTGCTGGGGTATTATCTCGGCGGCGATATCGGCAGCGCGGCGATCGAGGTGGCGAAGGGGTTGCTGGGGAACGCGGTCTCGGATGCGCTGAAAGGGGCAAAGATTCCCTTCCTGAAGAATCCGCTGGGGCAACCGAACGGGGACCTTCATCGCGCGCTGGCGAGGGCGATTTCCAAGGCGGCGAAGGATCAGGATCTGGAAAAGATGATCCGCGATGCGACCGGCTCGCTCGGGACGCTGAAGCCCCCCTTTCATTTCGAGGTGGAGGAGTTCCTGTTGCAACTAGGGAAGAAGCCGGAGGAGTTGTTTGCCCAGCCGCACATTGAAAACAAGGTCCTGAAGGCGTTTCTGGAGCACCCGGACCGGGAGACGTTTCGGCCGATCGAGCATTTGTTAGGAGAGGAGTATCTGCCGGGGCTGGACGGGAAACTGCGGACGGAAATTTTCAACGCGCTGCACCTGAAGATCGCGGCGAGATTTTGGGATGAGGTGAAGCATGACGATGCGGCGTGGCGGGCATATTCGGCGGCGGTATTCGCGGACGCGGAGGCGAAGGCGGAGAAGCTTGGGGAAAAGCAGGAGGAGATTCTCGGGCTGTTGAGGAAGCGGAAGGCGTGGGTTGATGGGTGTGGAGGGATCCCGGAGGAGATTGGCAAGGCGATGGAGGATACGCGG
>CAXTTX010000474.1:2729-4274 GCA_964247045.1 uncultured Verrucomicrobiales bacterium
GAGCGGGAGTTTGCGGCGGTGCATGTGAAGCTGGATGGCATCAAGCAGGATACGGAAGAACTGCTGAGGATCGCCCGCCGACAAGGCCCGGGCGCGATTCTCCATCAGTTGCCTCCGGCGGCAGGGTGGTTCTTCGGGCGGGAGAAGGAATTGGGGGAATTGTCGGCGAGGATGCGTGGCGGAAAGACCACGTATGTTCTTGGTCCGGCGGGGATGGGCAAGACGGCGCTGGCGGCACAGGCGCTAGCGGATGTTTTTGGGGATGGGGTTCCGAATGGGCTCTGCAAGGAGAAGTTCCCGCACGGGATTGTGTTTCTTGATCTGTATGCCTTGCATGCGAGGGCGGAAGATTTCTGGAGCGCGCTGGCGAATAGTCTGATGGGGGCGGAGTTTTTGCAAAACAGTCCGGCGCAGGATCGGGCGCGGGCGGCCTGCATGGGGCGGCACTTCCTGCTGATCATCGAGGGGGCGGAGGAAGCGAACGGGCAAGGAGATCAGGCGAGCCTCGGGACTCTGCTGAGTGTGCTCTGCCAGGACAACCGGCGTTTGATCCTGACGCGGGATTCCACGCAGACGGAGACCGGGGCGACGGTGAAGGTGCAGGATCGATTGGAGGCCCCGCACGACGGGGAACTTTTTGACAGGCTAGCGGGAGTGGCGATTCCGGGGGAAGTGCGCACGATGTTGTTGGAGCTGCTGGAAGGGCACCCGCTGGCGCTGACGTGGGCAGGGAGCCTTCTTGGAAGGGATGACGAGGATCCGCGTCACCTGGCGAAGGAATGGAACGCGGAAGGTTTGCCTCGCTTGCAGGATCCGGATCCGGAGAAGGCGGCGCATACGTTGGAGTGGTTGTTCCGGCGCAGTGAGAAAAGCCTTTCGCAGGAAGAACTGCGGGTGCTGGAGGCGGCAGGGTTGCTGGCCCGGGCGCCGATCCCGTTTGGGCTGCTTGAGGGGCTGCCGGGAGTGGAGGATGTCCGTGGGGCGTTGAGACGTCTGGTGCAGTTGGGGATTTTGAGGAGGGCCGTGGAACAGGAGGGTACGGGGGAGATGCCGCATTGGGAGTTTACGCATGTTCTTGGCTATAGGTTCGCGAGGAAGACAAGCGGTTCAGATGAAGACGTGAGGCTGCATCTCGGCGAGAGGCTTGTTAGGGGGATCCGGGAGAAGATGGCGGCGGTCAAGGAGGTGGGAGATCCCTTGCCGTTGCAGGAGAGCTTTCAGCATGCCGCGGCGCTGCTTCAAGTGGATGCGGGGGAGCAGCAGCGGGTGCTTTGGTGGCCTCTTGGGAAGGTTTTGCTCTACGAAATTGGAGATCGCTTGGCCGATCTTGGCAGGGTCGAACTGAGGCGATCAGCCGTGTCCAGCGCGGCAAGCTGGCTGGAGGGCTTGCCTCAATCCATCGGTGAGCGCCCGGAATGGGAGCGCGAGCTTTCGGTCAGCTACATCAAACTCGGGGACGTTGCGAGTGCCCAAGGCGACCTGGCAAAGGCCGCCGGTCACTTCGGAGAAGGATTGGTCATTGCGGAAAAACTCGCCCGCTCCGAC
>CAXTTX010000475.1:0-4248 GCA_964247045.1 uncultured Verrucomicrobiales bacterium
AAAGAGATAGGGCGGCATGGCGGCGCCGCCTGATAGATATTCCGCCTTGGTGATGGGGCCGACGAGGGTGCCGACGTTGCAGATCATCGCCATCTTCTGTTCCGCGAAGACGGGATGGAGGGCGGTCATCGCGGGGTGAAGGCCGAATTCGCGGCCATCGTCGTTGGGGATGGTCAAGGGCAGGAGGTCGTCGCGGTTGAGCGCGAGGACGCCGCGGTTCGCCTGATAGGAGGTGTATGCCGAGAGATCGCGCGGGACGAGGATGTTGTTCGCGTCGTTTCCCCCGTAGAGGAAGAGGCAGATGAGGCTCTTGTGGTCCTCCATGGCATTGGGGAGCCCTTGGGCCTGGAGGGAGGCATTGAAAAGGCGCAGGGTGCCGAGGGTGGACATCACCCCGGCGAAGCCGAGTCCGGCACAGGCCGCCTGGCCGATGAACTGGCGGCGTCCGACGAGAGGTGAGGTGTCTTTCATTTCTGGACGAAGAACTCGGGTGAATTGAGAATCAGATAGACGGCCATCTGGGCGCGGCGGGACTGGTTGGTCGCGGAGTAGTCGAACCAAGAAGGAAGGGCGGCGTATCCGGAGACGATATCGGCGCGGAGGGCGGTGGTCATTTTCCCGAAGAGCATGCGGTCGTTCAGGTGATTTATCAGGAGCGCCTGGGCCTGCACGGGTGTTTTGCCGGGGGTATTGAGGATGGCGACGAGCGAGGCGTAGTTGAAGTGGAGGACGACATTCGAGGTGGCGTCCAGTGGCTCGGAGGTCCAGATGCCCCAGTCCATCGCGCCCATGAGGGCGTTTGCCTGGCGGATGGCGGTGGTTTCCGAAAACACCTGGAACTCGGGTGAGAGCAGGCCGGCATCGCTGATGGGGCCGGAACTGGACCAGGCGGGCTGATAGAAGTTGAAGACGGATGGCCCGTAGAGCGGCACCTGCTCGGGGAAATAATATTCGAGGTTCAGGAAGAGGCGGTTGTCACCGCTGGCGGCGCGTGGCCGGTCGATGGGGAGGAGATGGAAGAGGCGGGTGGCACGCATCAGGGGTTCGGATGGTTTGCCATAGGTGATGGAATCCAGCATGGCCGGAGAGCGTGCCTCGTAGTCGACAAGCACGGCCTTGATGGTGGCGCCGAGGTCGCCGCGCACGCCGCTGCCGTTGTTATTGAAGACACTGGCGACGCGGTGGATGTAGCCGGGGCTGGGATTGCTGGTGACGAATTTCTGAATCAGATGCCTGGCCATGAAGGGGCCGACGTTCGGGTGATTGAAGAGCGTATCGAGCGCCATCTGCATGCGCTGTTCTCCTGATAGGGAACCGGGGATGGTGACATTGTTGAGGATTTTCCGGTCCTTCTGGTCGTGGAATTCCGGATAGAAGGACATCGGCCGCAGCGGATCGTTCCCCCAGTAGAACCAATCGAGGCGCGGGGCGGTGTCGCCGGATTCCCAGTGGGGTGGATTGGCGGGATCGTAGTGGGCGGCCCAGCCGGTGAAGACGTGGGCGAGACCGATGGTGTCCGCCTGGGTGTAGGTGGGGATGGGAAGGCCCTTGGAATCGAGTTTCAGCGAGCCGTCGGTGTGGCGCATGCTGAGGCCGACGGAGAAGAGCTGCATGACCTCGCGGGCGTAGTTTTCATCGGGCTGCTGGCCAGTCAAGGGATCCGGCTTCCTGTTGCGGATCATGCTGAGATAGACGCCCATCATGGGGCTGAGGGTCACGTCTTGCAGGAGGTCGCGGTAGTTTCCGAAGGCGTGTTGAACGAGGAGGTCGTAGTATTTGGTGGTGCCCTCGTGCTCGACATCCAGCGCGCTGGCCTGGGAGATGACGAAGATTTCGCTGAGGGCGAAGGCCATGCGCTGGCGGAGCTGGTCCGGTGCATCGACGGCGGTCTGCCACCATGCCTCGAGGCGAGGGCCGGTCCAGCCGCCATCGGTGTGGCCCCGGGCGAGCCATTCGGCGCGGCGTTGTTGCATGAGGGGCAGGTGCCAGGTGGGCGGCAGGGATTCCTGGGCATCGATCCACTGGGCGTAGGACTGGGTTTGCAGGGCGGTGATGTCCGACTCGCGCGGACCGAAGGCGGCCTGGGTGAGGAAGCGGGCGGCCTCGCCGGTGTTGGTGGCCATGGCCGGGGCCGCGGGCGGAGGGACTGGAACGGGCATCTGATCCCAGCCGGGAGCGGGGAGAAGGCGGCCTGTTAGTTCCGGAGCGGGGGGCGAGCCGCTGAGGACGCGGACCCAGAGGCGGTTCGCGTTCAGGGCATCGATGATCTGTTGGCGGGTGAATCCTCCGGTGGCGTTGAAGTCCCAAGGTGTGGGAGGCACCTGGGCGAGCGGGTAGGTGAAGACGGCGGGGCCGGAGAGGCCATCGTCCGAGACGAAAATTTCCGCACCGGTTTGCGCGCCGGCCAGTCCGCCGAAGCTGAGGCTGGTGAAGCCGGTGAGCGCGTTGCCACTGCGGGTGACAGCGGCAGTGCCGGAGCCGGTGGCGAGTTGGCCGGTGACGCTCCGCAACTGGGCGACGAAGAGGACGTCCGGGCTGTCGTCGATCTGGACGCTGGCGGTGACAGGGGTGCCTAACGAAAATCCCGTGCCGGACTGGAGGGCGATGGTGACGGATTCCTGGGCTTCTGTTAGCGCGTCTGGCAGGGGTGTGACGGGGATTTTGACCGAGTGGGCGCCTGCCGGGACGGTGACGGTGCCGGAGAGGGGTGTGTAGTCATTTCCTGCTCCGGCGGTGCCGGAAATGGTGTAGCTGATGGAGAGCGGCTCGATGCCGCCGGTGCGGAAGATGGTGAACTCGGCGGGAGTGCCGGTGCTTTCATAGGCGCGGGCCACGGAGACGCCGAGGTTGATGGCGTTGCCGCTGAGGAGGGTCTTTTTCCCGGCAACGAGGTCGGCAACGCGCGGGGTGCTGGTGGCGTCGAGGGGATTGAGGCCGAGGATGCCTTCCTCGTAATCGGTCAGGCCGTCGCCATCGGTGTCTGTTTCGTGGATGGCCATCCGGGAGAAGAGGCGGGAGGTGCCGATTTCCGCGAGCGATTGGCCGGTGGATGAGAGGACACTGCTGCCGATGATTTCAGGGGCGGCCGTGCCCATCGTGTTCACGTTCGAGGCGTCCTTGATCTGCCAGGCGACGGAGAGGTGATCGCCGCCGTTGCCTTCCGCGTGATAGACCTCGAAGTAATAAGGGGTGTTCGCGAGCAACGGGATGGCGGCGGATTTCTGCGAGGGGTAAGCATCCCATTGCCGGTAGTTCGTCCACTCGGGGACGCTGCTGACCTTGACCTTGGCCGCCGGGGTTTTGTTGGTGGAAAGCCAGAGTTCGGACTGGTCATCGCTGGCGATGTAGAAGCGGTAGTTTCCGGTTTCCGGCGGGATGATCCAGCCGCGGATCCATTGGCCGTAGAAGCCCAGGTCCGGATCGGATTGGGGAATGTCCAGGGAGGTGATGCGCCGGGTGACGGCTGGCGACGTGTTGTTAGAAACGCGATCCTTGACCTGTTGGATTCCCCAGCCGGGAAGGTTGTTCCAGATAAGGTGGTCGACGCCGCCGGAGGTGAAGGCGTGCTGGCCGTCGATGTTGAGTTCCATCTCCGCGCCGGTGCCGGTCACCACGGGACCGAAGGGCTGCCAGGTGATGAGATCACCGGAGAACATGGGCTGGTAGTTCACGCCGGCGGCACTCTGCCAGATCTGCTTATAGTTTTCGGCCTGGCGGTTGAAGCGTTTGACCCTCGGGTAGCTGTTAGTATCGAGGGGATCGGTGCCGGAGATGGATTCGAGGACGTTGGAGAAGCCATCCTTGTCGGGGTCTTCGGAGGGGACGAGGGTTTTGCCGTAGGCGGCCTCCCAGACGTCGCTCATGCCGTCGGTGTCCTCGTCGATTTTTCCCCAGGCCGCGGTGGAGCAGGCGAGGGCAAGAATCGTCAGCGTGAGCCGGTGAATGAGATCGGTTCCGAAGGACATGGAAGAGGTTCCCAACAGAGCGTAGAAGGCCAGCCCGGGAGATTAAAGTCAAAGCCTATTAGGGGTCTGCCGGGGGTGGCGTGAGGGCGGAAATAGGGAGATTCGCTGAGGTTCAAGGGGAAATGCAATGAGCTGTCCCGGGGTCTGACAGGCAAGTAGCCGGCACCTGACCCGGGGCAGGGCACCGCAAAGCGCGACCACCACCGCGATCGAGGCGAAGGGGAAGCTGAAGGGAAATTTTGAACCCAATGGATTTCTTATCAGATCTCCTTGCCCGGTTTGC
>CAXTTX010000476.1:0-4217 GCA_964247045.1 uncultured Verrucomicrobiales bacterium
CACCGCGACGTTCGCCGGCGCGTCGTAGACTGCCTCGGGCGGGGCGGATTGCGCGATGCGCCCGTCCAGCAGGATCGCCACCCGGTCGCACATCAGTTCCACCTCCGCGAGCAGGTGCGAGTTGAACAGCACCGTCATCCCGCGCTGGCTGCGCAGGTCCAGGATGAAGTCCCGGAACCACTTGATCCCCTCCGGGTCCAGTCCGTCCGTGGGTTCGTCTAACAAAAGAACCTCCGGCTCGGGCAACAGCGCCTGCGCCAGTGCCAGCCTCTGCCGCATCCCGTGGCTGTAGGTCCGCACCTTCGAGTGGATGCGCTTGGTGAGTCCCACCTGCTCCACCACCGCCCGCGCAGCCACCGGGTCGAATCCCGCCGAGTAGTTCATCAGTACCCGCAGGTTTTCCCAGCCGCTCAGGTAGTCGTAGAACGACGGGGCCTCGAAAATCGCGCCGACCTTCTTCAGCGCTTTCGACCGATCCTTCAGCACGGAAATCCCGCCGATCGTCACATCCCCCTTGTCCGGCATCACCATGCCCAGGATGATTCCCAGCGAGGTGCTCTTGCCCGCGCCGTTGTGGCCTAACAGGCCATAGATCTGGCCGCGCTTCACCTCGAAGGAAACATCGTCCAGCGCGGGCTTTCCGCCGAAGGATTTGTGGAGGCCGGTTGCTTGCAGCATGGGGGAGTGTTTTTCAGTTGCCGGCGATCACGCGGAATTTGTTGGAGCTGCTCAAGTCACCGTAGAGGAAATTCACCCGATTGGGATGCCACGGCTCCTTGTCGTAGATCAGCGGGATCTTGTCCGGCCGGTCCTCGATGCGGAACATTGCCAGCTTGGTCACGTGCAGGCCGTTCTCCAGCGTGTTCCAGAAGTAGCTGCATCCCGTCTTTTCAAAATGTTCCTTGTCCGCGGGACATTGGAACGCCTCCTTGGAATCCAGATAGGGTGCCAGTACCGTTTCCAGCACCGCCGCCTCATCGGTCTTGGAAGTCCGGCCCTGCGCCAGCTCCGGCATCATCTGGTTGTGGTCTTGCAGATAGCCCTGCAATCCCGCGCCGAGCCCGCGCAACTTGTCCAGGCACGCCGCCTCGCGCGACTTGTTCACGAACGACCGTGAAACCGGATACGCGATTGCCGCCAGCACCGCGATGATGGCCACCACCACCAGCGTCTCGATCAAGGTGAATCCGCGCGACGTCTTCATTTGCTTATCGCTGCTGCCGCGGCGGGCCGAATTCGTTGCCACGCAGGCCCTGCATCGTTTCGTTCATCGCCTCCATCAGCGGGGCCAGGTCCAGCTTCGTGTCCGCGCTGGATTTCTCGAAATACGCCTTCATCCCCTCCTGGCTGATCTTGTCCAGCAGGTCCTCCGCCAGCGCATCCGTGCGCTCCATGTTCTCCTTGGTCTTGCCCTCCCGTACTTCCTTCAGCCCCTGCTCCACGAATTTCTTCCGTTGCTCCGGCTTCATCGCGTCCAGCGCTTCCATGAAGTGCCCCATCGACTCCGCGATCGTCAGGTTGATGAACAGCCCCTTCTCGTCGGCCGAGAGCTTCCGGAAAAATTGTTCCCCTTTCCGGTCATCCCGGTTCTTTTCCCGCTCCTCGAAATCCAGCCGGTTGACCATCCCGGCGATTTCCCGCAGGTCCTTGTCCCGCTTCGCCGCCTCGCCGTCCGCCCCGGAAGGTTTCCCTCCCGACCAATCGGCGAACCTCGCGTCCTGCACATAGCGGTCCACCCGCTCCGCCGTGATCTTCCGCGACTCCGCATAGGTGCGGATGCCCCACACGGTCGCCCAGACCAGGACGAGAACCCCGATCGCTTTGATCCATACATCCCGGCGTGACATGACTGGCTCAGACTAGTCGGGGACTTTCCCCGCGCAAGCGGCCATACGCGCCTGCCTCCCGCTTTTCTCACCCCTCAATTGAATCTTGGCGATTCCCGCCCGCGATGATTCCCTGTTGTGGATGAAACCAAACCCGCGCCTGTTCCCCCTCCTGGCTCTTCTGGCAGTTTCCCCGGCCGTCCATGCGGACATGATTTCCGATCTGACCGCCAGGGCGGAAAAAGGCGAGGTCGTCGCCCAGCTCGAACTCGCCGGGATCTATTCCAAGGGCGAGGGCGTGCCGAAAGATAACGCCGCCGCCACCAAATGGTTCCTCAAGGCCGCCGAACAGGGCGATGGCGCCGCGGAATTCTCCATGGGCCAAAAATACCTCAAGGGCGAAGGCGTCGCCAAAGACACCACCGAGGCCATCAAATGGCTGACGAAATCCGCCGAACACGGCAACGCGGAGGCCCAACTCACCCTCGGCGGTCTTTACATCGGCGGCCGCGGCGTCCGCAAGAACAGCGGCGAGGCCGCCAAATGGTACCTCACGGCCGCGACAGGCGGGAACCCCGCGGCCCAGTGTCAAATCGCCCGCATGCACATGACCGGTGCCGGCGTCGCCAAGGATGACGTGGAAGCCTACAAATGGGCGAATGTCGCCGTCGCCAAGGGCGACACCCCGGCAAAGGCCGTCGTCTCCTTCCTGGAGCGCCGCATGGCCCCCGACCAGATCGCCGACGGCCAGAAACGCTCCGCCGATTTCCTCTCCGGCAAGACCTCCGACCCCTCCCTTGACATCCCCGACGCCGTCCCGCCCGACGAACCGGTTGCTCCAGTCCCTGCCACCCCTGCGGAACCGGAGTAAAGCATCCTTCCATCCCGCCTCAAACCATCCGGCGGCGTCCCTCACCGCTGGCCATTGACCGCTGTCCGCTGACCCACCTCACTCCGTCACCCGCACGTTGCTGAACTTCGAGGTGTTCAGCTTGTCCTTGTCACCGCTGCTCACCGAAAGGCCGATGTAGCATTGCCCCGGCAGGGTCACCCGGCATTCGCCGACCTTTTCCCACTGGGTGCCGTTGTCGCTGGTGTAGGCCGTGACTTTCTCATCGTCGCGGACCAAGCGGATCCAGGTGTTGTCGGAGTGCTTGTTCCGCTTGGAAATCTTGGCCGTCTTCCCGGCGATCTTGGTCCGGCGGAGGAACTGGTAGTCACCATCGCCATCCACACCCAGGAACACCTGGCGGGCACTGGCGGAGAGCGAGGCGCGGATCATGATGCCCACCCGCGTCGCGTCGCCCGTATCATGGAGCTTGCGGACCCGGGCCGTGATTTGCCCCTTCTTGCCGACCATCTGCCAACCGAAATTCCCCGCATCAGCCGTAGGGGTCAGCGCGCCCGCGCCTGCCACCGTGAAGATGCCCGCGCTGTAGCGTGCCGCGCCCGCCTTGTTGCCCGTCCCCACGCGGTCCAGATTCCACGGCAGTGGCAGCGTGTTCGAGTTGATCCAGATTTGCAGGTTCGCCTCGGCCGAGGCACCGCCGGCGTCCGTCACCCGGATGACAAAAGTGTTCGTTCCCGCGCTGCCCGCTTCCGGCGTGCCGTCCAGCGCGCCCGTCCGGGAAACCGTCAGCCACTCCGGACCGGAGACCTTCCCATAGCTGATGCCTTCACCGTCCGGATCGTAGGCCGTGGAGGCCAGCGTCTGGTCGCGGTAGATCACCTTCTCGGTGCCGGCCGGATAGACCAGCGGGCTGATCTTGAACACCGGCGCATCGTTCACGTTCGCGACCCGGATGCTCAATGTCGCCGTGGCCGAGGCGTTCGAGGGATCGCTCACCTTCACCGTGAAGGTGTTCGTTCCCACGTTCGCGTTCCCCGGTGTGCCCCCGAGTTCGCCGTTGGAAGCTACCGTCAGCCAGGACGGGCCGGAAATCTTGCGGAAGGTCAGCACATCGCCCGCGTTCGGGTCCGTTGCGAGAAGCTGTCCGGAGAAGGCTTCATCCTGCGTCGCGCTGCCCGAGATCGGGTCTTCCGAAAACGCCGGTGCCACGTTGCCCGGAACCTCCGTCACCGGCGTCACCGTGATCGCCACCGTCGCGGCGGCGGAGAACACCGCGCCGTCATTCGCCCGGAAGGTGAAGGAATCGCTGCCGCTGAAGCCGGCGGCCGGCAGATAGGTCAGGTTCGGCGCGGTGCCGCTCAGCGTCCCGTGGGCGGGGCTCGATTCGATGTTGAAAGCCAGCGGGCTGCCATCCGGATCGCTTCCAGCCAGCGTGACCGCCACCGGCGTGTCCGCTTCCGTGGTCAGCGTCTGGGCCGTCGCGGTCGGCGCGCGGTTCACGCTGCCGCCCTTCAGCACGTTCAGCTCCGCCACGCAGGTGT
>CAXTTX010000477.1:0-359 GCA_964247045.1 uncultured Verrucomicrobiales bacterium
GGGTGGTTTCGAGCATCGATGAATATGATTCTGCGAGCATCTGGGCGCGGCGGCGGGCCTTGCAAGGAGCGGGGCTGGTGCTGACCTCGCCGGGCGTGCCGATGATTTTCCAAGGACAGGAGTTCATTGAGGATGGCTGGTTCAGCGACCGTGATTCGCTGGACTGGAGCAAGGCGGAGAACTTCAAGGGGATCCGCAACGCGTTCCGTGATTTGATCCGGCTGCGGCGGAATCTGGAGGGAAAGACACGGGGATTGCAGGGGCAGAACGTGGATATTCTCCATCAGAATCCGGAGGGCAAGGTGATCGCGTGGCACCGGTGGTATTATGGAGGGCCGGGTGACAGCGTGGTGGTGGTG
>CAXTTX010000477.1:369-4215 GCA_964247045.1 uncultured Verrucomicrobiales bacterium
GTGACTTCACGGGACCATGAGGTGGGGCATATCCTGCCGGTGGGTGGATTGCCGATGCCGGCGTACGGGTTTATCGTGTTGAGCCAGGATCCGGAGTGAGCTGGCGATTTGCAAAGTTGCAGGCCCCGCGAAGTTTGCCGCCTTAACGGAGGGGGGGACACTCTTGTCCCCCTCGGGAATTGCTCTGATTCCGGCAGTACTCGGATCTTGCAGCGTCGGAAGTCACCTCAAGGCCACTCCCGACTGTTTGTCTAATGGGTGCTAAGGTCGGAAAAAAAAGACCGATTCTCCGCAAGGGGGACAGGAGTGTCCCCCCTCCGTCAGGGCGCCACGGCCGCAGGAGGTTGTGCATTGTTCAGGCGATCCCATCACGGCGGCGGGGTGACGTTGGAGTATGGGGAGTAGCCGGTGGTGTTGTAGGCGCGGAGGCGGTAGCGGAGGGATTTCGGATCGGTTAGACCGGTGTGGGTAAAGCGGGTGGCCGAGGAGGCGAGGTCGGTGATTTCGTAGAATTGGCCGGTGGAAGTGGCGGCCTCGATCTTGATGCCGGTGTGGCCGGTGGCGGGGTTGGCCCATTCGAGGGTGACGGAATTGGTGGCTTCCTTGAGGGTGAGGTTGGCGGGTGCGGCGGGGAGGGGCGGGAGTTTGGGGACGATGGTGACGTTGTCGTAGCGGACTTCCCCGGTTTCGCCGGGCGAGGGAGTGGCGACGAGTCCCGCGAGACAGTCCTTGCGCATGGGGATCGTGGCCTTGGCGGTCTCGAACCAAGTGATGCCATCGGAGGACTGGAGGCCGGTGAACTCGTCCCCCACCCTGCTGATGCGGAACCAGGCGGGCAGCCAGGTGTAGTCGTTGGCGAGGTGGGTAATTTCCTTTTCGCCGGCGCGGACGCGGATGCGCAGGCGACCCTGGCGGCCACCGACCTCACCGAGGGTGAAGGTGACGGACGGGGACTTTGCAGAGGGGTCCTCGCGGACCATGATGCCGGTGGTGGCGACCTTGCCATCACGGGCGATGACGCGGGCAGTTAGAACGAAGTCGCCATCGGTTTTCCGGGGGAAGAAACCGGCGGAATTGGACGGGTCGTCGATCCCGAGGCTCTTGACCTTGACGGAATAGGAACCACCCGCGGCAGGGGCGTGGAAGAAGTAGGACTCGCCGCGGAAGTTGGTCCATCCTTCCGGGATGGGGCCGGCGGCGGAAGGCACGGCGGAGACGGGCTCGGAGCGGGCGCTGGAGCCGTATTGGTTCAGCGCGGCGACGGTGTAACGGTAGGTGGTGCCGGGCTCGACGCGGATGTCGGTGTAGGCGGGGGTGGTCCAGTTTTGGGTGGAGTAGATGCTGACAAATTCCCCCTGCGGACCGCTGGCGCGGAAGCCCTCGTAACCGCGCGCGGTGTAGGCGCCGGAGGGCGACCATTTCAGATCGACGCGGCCCATGCCGGGGATGGCCGTTAGATCCATGGGGACGGGAGGAACGGTGCCGGCGGGATAGGGCGAGGCTTTCGCGTCGAGCGTGAAGGTGAGGGTGCCGTAGCCGAAGATATCGACGTCGCCGGACTCCGGGCGCACGAGTTCGGCGAAGAGTTTCACGTGCGGGGCCTTGAGGCCCTTGCGGACGACGTAGTGGTTGTAGAGGAGCTCGTAATGGGATGCCTGCAGGCGGCCGTGGTAGTTTTGTGAGATCCACGGCTGGCGGGCCTCGTCGGCATTGTTGTAGAAGGTGTAGGGAACGCCTTTCCAGAGGGTGTATTGGGCGGTGTATTCGGCACCGGCGAGGATGCGGTTATTGTCCGCGCCGAAGAGATCGATGCCCTGGTTCCAGGCGACCTGGCAGAAGTGGGCCATCTGGCCGGTGCCGCCCATGGCGTGGGCCTGGTCCCGACCGCTCTCCTGCCACTGGCCGAGGCCGTCCGGATAGAGGAAGGGGACGATGTGGCCGATGGAACCGGTGCCCTTGCCTTTCCAGAAGTATTCGATGGCCTGGTCGAACTTCGCCTTGTCATCGCAGAAAACGCCGATGGAGAGGACGGCGAGCATGTTGCAGGTGTCCCAGTTCGCCCAGTAGTGGCTGTCGGGCACGCCGCCGTGGGTTTTCAGGTATTCGTCGCACTTGGGATACCATTCCTCCGAGAGCATTTTCTTGAAGCGGTCGAGGTCCTTCGCTTCCCAACCGGGGTAGGTGCGAAGGAGTTCGCCGGCGAGGGCGAAGCTGCCGACGGGGATGGCGGTTAGATAATCGTTGGGAGGGTTGCCCTTCACGATGGCGGACCATTCGTTGGCGATGCGGGTGGCGCATTCGGCGTGTTCTTTCTCACCGGAGATGTACCAGATGAGGGCGTTGTAATACATGGCGGTGGCATCATCCTGGGCACGCTGGCGGCTGGGCATGTCAGCGCGCGGCGTCGGTTTCCAATCGGCCTTGGCTTTCTTGTCGGCGAGGAGAGCGTTCCAGCCATCGATCCACGGGTGCTCCCCTGCCGCGACCTTGGCTTTCATGCGGTCGAGGTCTTCCTTCGTGTGGAGGCCGCCGGGGTGGGTGAAGGCGAGGGCGGAGGTGGTGAGGGAGAGGAAGAGAGCGAGGAAGATGGAAGCGAGGCGCGGCATGCGGTCAGGGAGGGTTGCGGTGTGATGGGGATACCAGGAGGCGGGGGGTGGCCTTGCAGAGGGGTGCGCTTTCCGTGGTAGACGGGTGAATGGGCGGGATTTTCAGGGGAGGATGGAGGTCAAATGCCGCATTTTGCCGTCAAAAATGGGGGGATTTTTGCAGATTTTTGCGCGTAGCCGGAGGTTCCAGCAGTGATTTTGACGGTTTTTGTAGGTTGGGTGGGTTTGGGGAGCGTGGGGAGGATTGTTGCAAAGATCTTATTTTCAGGATGTTGGGTGGAGTGGTGGCGGCGGGGTCGGGAGGGAATGCAACAAATGACAAGTGTTTGGAGATTTGTTTTGTGCGGGAGAGAGACTTAGGACGTAGGACGGGAAGACATAAGAGAAGAGACCGGGGGTGATGGGTGGGGTGTGGAGGGTTGTAGAGATAGGCATGGGGGCATTTTAGGAGATTTGAGGCCGTGTCTCAACCAAGGGGGCGTCTGCCAATATGGATAGGTGTAAATGGCAGATAATGTGCGGGTAACGGGCGTGAAGAGGGGCGTGGAGAGGAGGAGGTCGGCGCCGGAAGGGGTGATGTTGGAGAACGCGAGGGTGGAGCCGAGGATCTCGGTGGCGGTGATGGGGAAGGAATCGGGCGTGGCGCTGGTTTCGAGGGAATCCAGACTGGCACCGGCGATGTTACCGGCCCGCACGACGTAGCAGCGGGTGATGCCGTTCACCACGGGCGGATTCTTTTCGCGGAATGGTCGGCCGGAATGGGTTTTACCGGATGGGCCGTGCCGCGAAGCGATGGTTTTTATCAGTTTCTATCAATTGCCCGGGACCTCGCGGTCTTCAGCCAATCGCAACCTGTGGGGGGAGTTCAGGCATGGGAAGCGCGATTACGATTTCTCTGGTAGATGGGATGCGTTTTCCATCAGAAACGCGCATCTCCCTAGTGCCCGCGCATGTAGGAAACCACCTGGCCGGCGTCATCGACCGCGACCACACGGAAGCCTCCCGGTGTCTTGGGCAACCTCCAGACCATGACCGTCCAATTGGAATCTCCCTTGCCCCGTTTGGGAGCATCGAATTCCGCCTGATCCAGCCATGTCTCGTTGTTTGCAACGGCTTCCCTCGCGATGGCGAGCACCTGGGGATCCGTCAGCGTGGAAGCGGCGGCGGGCTTCGGGGCACCGGTGCAGGCGGTGAGAATGGCGGCCATGGGGGCGAGGATTGAAAGCGGGAGGTTTTTCAT
>CAXTTX010000478.1:0-4211 GCA_964247045.1 uncultured Verrucomicrobiales bacterium
CCCAGGTCCTGTTGGCCAGCAAAAGTGAAGCGGTAGGTGTCCTTATCCAGCTTTGTCCCGAGGACCGGCTGGATGCCATAACGGCCCGTGGCCTTTGACGGCCGGTTCTCCGAATTCCGCGCCAGACGCAGGTCGATGTCGAATGCCTCGCCGTAGGCCACGGCCCGATAGACCGGCGGGTTGTCCAGCTTTGTAAAGGTGTAGCGCTCGGTGTCTGACAAGGGCATCAGCCAGCGTTCCAGCGCGTTGACCCCCGCGCGCGGCGTGAGCGTGAAAGCCGAGCCGGCCAAAACCGCCAGAGCGAGTGCGGCCAGAGTCCAGCGGCGGTGCCTTTGCGGCGGAAGTGCTTCATCCAGTTTCCGTTTTCCGGTTTCGGTGGCCACCGCCTCCATCGCGGCCTCCCGGAGACGCGGCGAAAGGCTGTCCGTGCTGCCCTCTTGGTTCTGAAGCTCAATGACGCCGAGCAGGCGGTCGCCAAGGCCCGGATACCGCTTCGCGATCAAGCGGGCGAGCTGCGCTTCCCGCCGCTGCCGCCAGACCCACCGGTGAATCCAGAACGGCGCGAACACCGTGAAAAGTGAAACCCCACCAACCAGGATGGCCAGCCGCGCCCAACCGGGCGTTTGCCAAATGCGGTCCAGTCCATAGACCAGCAAGAACGAAACCAGCAGCCCAATCACTCCGGCCGCGACTGATTCCAAGATCTTCACCCGCCAGAGGTGGCGCCGGAAATCACTCAACTGGGCCCGGAGCGAATCCGGAATGACCACTTGGGGCTTGGGCGGCTGGGATGAAGAAGACATGTGCGATTTCCGGCCAGCGAACCAGCCCTCCTGCGAATGATGAAGAGTCCCAAAACAGGGCCGGGAACTCCAGCCCATTCTCGCCGAGCATGGCATTTCCCACAAGGGACATTCTTCCCCACTCACCGTGGATTACCGCTGCCAGAAGGCCCTTATTTCGTGCGTTCCGCGAGACGCGACCGGATTTGTCCCAAGAGCGCCTCCATGTGGGGCACGGCAACTCCAGCGAGTTTCGCCCGTCGCAAGGGCTCGCCCCAAATGGGCTCCACCTCGACCTCCCTGCCTTCCACGAAATCGATCATGCTTGAGGTCCGGTAGGGTCCCATGGGCCGCGTGCGGTCGATGTTGAAATCGATCAGGTCGTCGCTCAAATCGAGTCCTTGTGCCCGGGCGGAGGCGATGACCTCCGTCATCAGTGCCCGGATCTCATCTTCCTGCGCCTGGGACGCCAGCAGGACGTCCGTGGTTACTCCGCCCTCGGCCACGGAGAGACCGTTGAAAGGGATGTTCCAGACGAGCTTCTCCCACTGGGATTTTTCGAGATTGTCCACGGCCTCCCCTTGGATCTTTGCCGCCCGGAACCGTCGCTCCAGTTCCGCGATCCGGCCGCTGCCGTCCGACCTCCACGCTCCCAAGGTCATCCGCCCGCCCGCCGTGTGGCTGACCAAGCCATGATTCAAACGATTAATGCAAACAAAACAAAGGGCTCCAATAACTCGTTCCGGGCCAACTATTTGCGCCAATTGTTCACAATTTCCAAGGCCGTTCTGAAGCGTGAGTATTTGAGTCCGCTCGTGCAGCAGCGGCGGCAGCACCGTCTTGAGTTGGGAGTTCGCCGTCGCTTTCCAAGCCACGATCACCAGGTCCACCGGGCCAATTTCCCCGGGCGAGCGGAATGCCTGGACCTGCGGCAACTCGAAATCCCCGTCCACACTCTCCACCTTCAGGCCGTTCTCCGAAATCGCGTCGAAATCGGAACGGAGGAGGAATTTCACGTCCTCACCCGCCCCGGCCAGACGGCCCCCGTAATAGAGGCCGATCGCCCCGGAACCAACAATGGCGACGCTTTGGAATGTCCAGGACACCGGCAACTCGGATCACTCTTCCTTGAACGGCTCCGCGCGGCGCTCGTCGATGCAACGGGTCAGCCATTGTACCAGCTTTTCCGCCTCTTCGGACTCGTTCCGCATGGAACCGAGGGCGGACCAGTCGAGGTGGGCGGAAGAACGCGGCGCGGAAAGCCGGTTGATCTCCAGCTTTGCCATGATCGCCTCCGTTTCGCGGGGATGCGCGTTGAGAATATTCGCCGGGCGCGGCAGATCATCCAGGGCTTCCGGCGTGAGGCCGAAGGAGGTGACGCCGACGCCGAAGTTGGCGCTCAGGCGGCGCAGGCTGTCGCCGAGTGCCTCGTCCTCGATGGGTGCGGCATAGACCAGTTCGCCACCCTGCGCCCACATGGACACGGCGAGCGTCTGGAAAAAGTCCTCGCGGTAGGTTTGCAGCGAAGGCTGGATCCGCAGCCTTGCCGCGTGGAGCTTGAAGGGGGCGATCCCGAGCCGCTGCTTGAAGGAGAGCATCGTTTCGTCCAGCGACATTTCCTCGTCGGGCGAGCCACCGGTTTCCCAGTCCACCAGCACGAGTTCCGGATATTTCCAGAGGTTGCTGATGGGCGCCTCCTTGGCGAAGGCCTGGCGGAAAGCGAAGGGAAAGCGTCCGTTGATCTCGAAGTAGCGGGTGACCACCGCGCGGAACTTGCGGATGCGGAGCATCGTCTCGTCCACCATGTCCTGGTCGGCGGTCGTCAGGTCATCGAGCCTGCCTTGCGTGAGCGCCAGCAACTCCTGGGCGCCGGAAAGGGCGGGCAGCGGCGCGCTGCGGCGATAGTAGCCCTGTCCTTTCTCCACCTTCGCGATCGGCGAGGCCGGGTCGCAGGACATGATCGAGAAGTGATAGCGTAGCGAGGCGTCCGAATAATTGCCAGTCAACTGGAGTCGCGTCAGCCGGATCAGCTCCGTCCCTTTGATGGAATCCGCCGGATTTCCGGGCAACAAGGTGGGCAGGATGTCGGTTAGCTGGTTGCGGAGACTCATAAGGGGGCTGGGAGCGACTCTTGCGTTTTGGCCATCCAATTCCCACCGCCCCGGATCATCAAGCCCCAAAAAGACCGGATCTAAAAATTCCCCGCGGTTTTACCACGGTTTTTTGAAGGAATCCGCCGGAAAACTTGTCCAAGCGTCCGATTGCACCATCTTCCCACCATGAATTTCAAACGGATCGTTCCCGCCTTGGCCGCCACCTGTGCCGTTCTGGCTTCCCCCGCGGCCCTCGCCCAACAGCCGGACGCCAGACAGATCCTGGAGGGTGCCCGCATGTCCGCGACGCTTGCGAAGCTGGACGATGGCCTCAGCGGGAATATCAGCAAAAACGGGGTCAAAACGCCCGTGGTGCTTTTCCTGAAGGAAAAGAACATCCAGTTCCAATTCCAAGAAAACAAAAGCGAGTGGCGCGGTTTCCACCTGCGCATGGGGGATGACAACTTCAACCTGATGGAAGTCATCGATGGCAAGACGGTCGCCTTCCCGCCGGCGAAGATCGTCCAGCCGATCGCCGGGACGGACCTGACCTATGAGGATCTCGCCATGCGTTTCTTTTTCTGGCCGAATCCGCAACTGGAGAAGGAAGAGGACGTCGGAGGCCAGCCCTGTTATAAGATCCGCGTCGACAAGCCGAAGGGCTCTCCCGGCCGTTACGAGGTGGTCTATGTGTGGGTTCACAAGAAATTCGGTGCCTTCATGCAGGTCCGCGGCCACGACAAGACAGGCGGCCTTGTGAAGGAATTCCAAGTCGAGGACGTGATGAAGATCTCGGACAATCTCTGGACGCTGCGCAAGATGCAGGTGGCAACCTGTGATCCCAAAACAGACAAACGCGTTTCCATCACCGACGTGACCTTCGAAGCTCCCAAGAAAGCCGGACCCAAGGGTGCGCGCTGATTCCCAAGGCCATGACCACGTGGACGGACGCCCACAACCACCTCCAGGATGCCCGGCTGGGCCAGACCGCCGGGATCATCGCCGCGATGAAAGGGGCAGGCGTCACCCGCTGTGTCGCTAATGCCACCCGTGAGGCGGACTGGGGGGCTGTGGAAGCGCTCGCCGCCGCGGAGCCGGAGTTCATCCTGCCTGCTTTCGGGATTCATCCCTGGCACGCGCACACGGCCACACCCGGGTGGCGGGAGCGGTTGGCCGGACTTTTGGAGAAGTACCCGCGGGCTTCCATTGGGGAATGTGGACTGGATAGCTGGGTGGCAACGCCCGCTTTGGAGGTCCAGAGGCCGGTATTCGCGGATCAACTCCGGATCGCGGTGGAGACCGGCCGCCCTGTCACGATTCATTGCCTGAAGGCTTG
>CAXTTX010000479.1:0-595 GCA_964247045.1 uncultured Verrucomicrobiales bacterium
CATCCTCAAGGGCGGCCTCATCGCCTGGGCGAACATGGGCGATCCGAACGCCTCCATTCCCACGCCACAACCGACGATGTACCGCCCCCAATTCGGCGCCTTCGGCAAAGCCATCGCTTCGATCTCCGTCACCTTTGTCAGCGGAGCCGCGTTGGATTCCGGCGGACTGGACCTGCTCGGCCTTCGGAAGCGCCTTGTCGCGGTCAAGAACTGCCGCGCGATCACCAAGAAGGACCTGCCCTTCAATGACGCCACGCCGGTCATCAAGGTGGATCCGGATTCCTACACGGTCACCGCGGATGGCGTGGAGCTCAAATGCGAGCCGCTTTCCGTGCTGCCGATGGCCCAGCGCTACTTCCTGTTCTAACATTTTTAGATCCGGAGGCATGACATCCGGGCGTGTGACAGGCAAAGGTCGCCACGCTGTTCATCACGACATTCCTCGTCTTTACAGGTGGAATACCCTGCGCTGACCTGGGCCCTCCCCCGAAATCCCCCTTCCCTCCCCAGACATGCACTTCGAATTTCATACCGTGATCGGAATGCTCGGCGGGGTCTTCTACCTCGCCAGCCATTCGGTGCGCCGGATGGTGCC
>CAXTTX010000479.1:605-1665 GCA_964247045.1 uncultured Verrucomicrobiales bacterium
GGCGACCAGGCCGAGCAGAATCGCTTCGCAGTGGCGAAGCGCGACGTGCGCCGGATGGTGCCGCTGCGGGTTCTTGCCCTTGCCAGCAACGTGCTGTTTCTCACCTATGCCGTCCTTTACGCGCACTTCAGCATCGGCAAGCTCGTGACGATGCCGGAGTTCCTCCTGAATCTCATCCTCTTGCCCATGAACGCCCGGAGATTGCTCGAGATCATCCGCCTGACCCGCCAGATCGAGCATGCCAGCGTGGACTCCCCCGTGTCCGAATGGCTGCTGCCCCAAATGCACCTCCACAAGTACAAGGCCGGGCACACGCTTTTCCACAAGGGCGATTTGGCGGACAGCATCTTCTACGTGGCCCACGGCCGGCTGAGGCTGGAGGAAATCGCCGGTGTTCTCCAGACGGGTGATCTGTTGGGTGAGATCGGACTCTTCTCACCCGACAAGAAACGCACCCTGACCGTCATCTGTGAGACCGACTGCGAGCTCTATCGAATGGGCGACGAAGAGGTTTACCAACTCTACTACGAGAATCCCAAGCTGGGATTCTATTTCATGCGCCTCATCGTCGAACGTTTGCTCCGCGACCTTCAGCACCACAAGGTTGCTGCGGAGGTGAGCTAGTATCCTTCGTGACCACCGTGTGGATCACTTCGAATCCAGGACGATCGTGCCGTGCCATTCCCTTGATTCCTTGCCGGCCGCCTCGATGGCGTCAAGGTGAAGCCGCGACGCCGGACACTCCGGCAGGCGGTCGTGCCGGGTCAGGGATTCGTGGAAAGCCGCCTCTGCCCTGGCGGAATCACCGGCCATGGACGCGTCGATCCCCTGCTGATAGAAATCCAGATAATCCTTCATCCGCCTCCTGATCGCCGCGTCGGGATTGTTGCTGAAGCCGAGGATCTCGAACACGACGATGCCCTGCCTTTTCCCCTTCACCACGAAGCTCCCCATTCTCCGTTTCAGAAATCGTCCCGGTTCGGCGCACTTCGCCAGCACCGCTTCGGACACGAGGATCGAGGTGCCAAGCATCTTGTTCAGGCCTTCGAGGCGCGCCGCC
>CAXTTX010000479.1:1675-4192 GCA_964247045.1 uncultured Verrucomicrobiales bacterium
GCCGATGACCGTATAATCGAAGCGGCGGCTGCTGCCGAGATTTCCGGCGAGAACGGTGCCGGAATTGATGCCCACCCGGGTTTCCAGTACCTGCTCGATCGTTCCGTTGACGCCTTCCAGAGCTACGGGCAGGGCACTTGCAAGTTGCATCTGGATCGCCGCTTCAATCGCTCGGTCCGCCTCGCGGTCCACCTTTACCGGAGCTCCCCAGGTGGCGACGACGGCATCTCCAATATATTTGATAATGGTGCCTTTGTTATCGAGGATGCCTTCCGTCGCCCGTTCGAAATAACTGATCAGTGCTTTCGAAACTGCTTGTGGCGGCAGACCCTCCGACATGGACGTGAATCCCGCCAGGTCGCTGAAGAGAATGGTCGCCAACACCTCCTTCCCTCCAAGTTCGAGGTTCACATGATTCTCGTCGATCTGCCGCGCCTGCTCTTCGGACATGTAGGACTTGAAGGCACGCCGCAGCCGCCAGCGGGCCGAATACTCGATGAAATAGTGACCACCGAGCGCGAGCCCCGCGATGAGCGGCATCTGCCCCAGAGCGGGGATGGTCCACAGCAGGACCGTTCCGTGCGAGCGGTGTAGCATTCCTCCAATCACCCCGGTTCCGATGCCTAGCAGAACACAGAGCGGAACTCCCCGCGGAGCCGGCAGCAGGCACGCAACCGCGGCCATCGCGCCTCCGCAAAGAATGACCAGCAGCAAGTTGACAGAGCCGGAAACTTCCCTCAACCCCGACCCATCCAGAAGATTCGCGGTGGCCGTCGCATGGATTTCCACCCCCGGTGTGAGTTTCTTCTCCCTCGGCGAATACGGCGTCGGAAACATGTCCTTACCTGCTCCGGAAAATCCCGCCTGCTGAAGCGAACCGACAAAGACGATCTTTCCCTTGAACGCGTCTTCCGGGATACCGCGGTCCTCCAGCACGGCCGCATAGCTGTAGTGCTTGAAGCTCCCGGACCGGCCGTAGAAATCGAGAAGCACCGGTTTATCCGGAAATTTTCCCGCATCCGCAGCCCCCCGTGCACGGCGGTAGGCGGTCCAGGACAAGCTGGGCTTTACCCCTTGGGCGGTCGTCGGGATGCCATGCCGGATCTGTCGTATGGTGCCGTCTTCATCGATCATCGTTTCCGTCAACCCCCAACCCGTCGCAACCATCCGCAACCCGGGCGTGGCAAGCAGCAGGCTTTCAGGATCGCCCTCCTTGATGGGACGCAGGATCTCTCCCGCGAGGATCACCTTTCCATGCCGGGTGATGCTCTCCGCGAACACCGCATCCGCCTCCTCCTTCGTGTCATGGAAAAGGATGTCGAAGATGATCAAGGTCGCGCCCTTCTCGCGCAGCCGGTCCACGAGGGCCGCATGGAAGCGCCGGTCCCACGCTTCGGACAGGGACTGGTTCAGTTGCTGGTGCGATTCATCGTCCAGATACACCAGGGCGATGCCGGGTGGCGGATTTCTCTCGCTGAATAAGAATGGCAAGTCATAGCTCGCATGCCGCAGCACTATCCCGAGGTTCAGCTTCAACAACATCAGGCCCCACAAGATGCCCGCCAGCCCGATGATTAGGGCGGCCGCGAGGCGTTTTCGGAACCGGTTGGAAAGGATGCGCGTCACGGTCAGGGCGCCACGACTTCGAGCCAGACGAAGCGTCTGGGAGAAGCTGAGATGAGTTGGGTGTCAGTAACCTTCCGGTAGCCCGTGGGACCGTCGGCACTGGTGAATGTGGCCAGAGTGGTCACGCCGGTTTTATTCAGGTTGTTCGAGGCCCTGACCCTATAGGTGATTCCTTCCGCGCTGGTGCTCACATAGACATCGAATTCGGCATACACACTCTGGGAAGGGTTGGCAGTGTTGCGGATGCCGGCCCGGTAGTCGGGTGAATCGGGATCCCGGTTGAGCGCATATTCCAGCAGGTTGCTCATGCCATCCTTGTCGCCATCGGCCGAGAGGTCGGTGATGTTGTGGAGGTCCTGCCATGTCTCGAGCGGCGTCGGTGGTGAGGTGAGCGGCGGCAGGACGGTATAGGTGAACGTGTAGGTGTTCGTGGCGTCCGGCGTGAGGCTGTTCTTGAAGATCTTCAAGGGTGCCGGGGTGGCATAGCCGGAGACCGCGGAGAAAGTAATGGTGATGTTGTCCCAATCATCATCGTAGAACACTTCCCGGTTGATCTTCATGTTCGAAATGCCAGCTCCCGTTTTCGGTTTGATGGACCACCGGGCATTCGGCCGCGCGGCTGCCGGATTCACGTTCACGGCGATGGAGGTGAAGGCGCCCAGTCCGTCGAAGGTGAGAAGCGACGAGCTGCTGTCCAAAACATCGTCGTTGCCGGAAGCCGCGTCCTCACCATCCTTGATCATGCGGGTGACATCCTCATCGATGATGTGATAGACCCCGCGTCCTTGCCCGGCGAGCAGGATCGCGGCGGGATAGGAGCCGGTGCCACCCTGGGGCTGCACAAAAAGCGCGCTGCCGCTTGCTCCTCCATCACCGAAGACAGCGGCAGTT
>CAXTTX010000480.1:0-4189 GCA_964247045.1 uncultured Verrucomicrobiales bacterium
GGCCGATCTGGCGGTGGAAGGAATGCATCGCCTGGTGTTCCATCTGCCAGCCGGAATCCCCGCCTTCCACGAGATAAACGACACGCGCGGCATCGCCCTGGTCCGAGTTGTTGTCCACGGAGAAGGCATTGCCCAGCGCGTCGAAGGCGATTTCCTTCGGATTGCGCAGGCCGGTGTGGAAAAGCTCGAAGCCCGTGCCGTCCGGCTCGAAGCGGAAAGCCGCGCCCTCGTCGGGATATTGATAATCCTTTCCTTCCTTGGTGATGAAGCTCAAGCCGCGGTCGCCGACGGTGCCGTAGATGCGGCCATCTGGTCCCAGCGTGAATCCATTCAGGTCATGGCCGGAAAGGGAGATGCGCACGCCGAAGCCTTCCTCCACGACTTTGCGCTCGTCCGCCGTGCCGTCGCCATTCGTGTCGCGCAGCATGTAGATCTTCGGGATGCAGGCGAAATACAGGCCGCCTTCGTAGAAGAACACGCCGGCTCCCGTGCCATCCAGCACGTCATTGAATCCGTCGGCGAAGACCTTCTCCTCGTCGATCTTGCCGTCGCCGTCGGTATCCGCGAGGCGGCGGATGATCTCGGATTTTTTGGTCAGGCCTTCCAGCGGCACCTTCTCCTTCCACTTCTCGTGCAGGGCCCGGCGGTCCGCGACCTTCTTGGAGGCGAGATCGTCCAGATACCAGTAGAGGTGGTCGCGGTCGTCCTCGATGCCCTCGCGGAAGCGGTGGGTCTCGGAAATATAGATGCGTCCCTGTTCATCAAAGGTCAGCGCGGTGGGCGAGGTGACATGCTGGTCCTTGTAGGTGGCCGCGACTGTCATCGCGCTGCCGATGGGGATGTTCACACCGGCCGCAGCATCCGTTTCCACCAGCCCGGCGACGAAGGCCTTGCCCGCGCGGGTGGTGGCGGGAAACTTCTGGTTCGGATACTCCGTGAAAATGATGTGGTCCACGGCCAGCACCCCCCACGGCTCGTCGGAATCATCCACCAGGCGGATGACCGCCTTCTGTCCCTTGAAAGGGGCGACGTCCCACACCACTGGGTCGAGGCGCAGGTTGCGTTTGCCGGTGGCCTCCAGGACCACTTTGCCATCGACGAGCAATTGGGCCGCCGTCTTACCGGGGCTGTTGCCTCCGGCCAGCAGGAAGGTGATGTAGGGTTCGGTGATCGTGAACTCCGGCGAAGTCAGCGTGCCTTTCGCCGAGTCTCCGCCGTGGGCGGAAACCGCCAGGCTGTCGTTCGAGTAGGCCGTGAACGGGCTTTTCATCTCGTCCGTTTTCCCTCCGGCCGGCGCGAGGCCGAAGGCCGGGCCATCCACCTTCCAGTCATTGAAGCCATCCCCCTCGAAAGCCTGGAAAACCTTCGTGTCTGCGGAAAGGGTGGCCGTGAGGGCGGCGAGGAAGAGGGACGTGCGGAACATCGGCGATGGGTGGGTTTCCCAGGCAAGCTGGGCAAGATGTTGAAAACCTCGGATTGTCGGCCCGGCCCCTAGCCTTGCCAACCGCAAAGAACCTCGCCTTTTAGAGGGGTATCCGGGGAGAGGAAATGTCCGCTTTTGTCCACTTTTTCCAAACACAAGTGACCCTGATTTTGTGGTAACTAACTGATAATGAGAGATCGGCACGTCCGAGGCAGTGCGGTCGGTCGGTACTCGAGATTTTGGGTCTCCGGATCGGGTGGATTTGCATAAATAGGGCGCAAAACGGGGGAAGTCGGGTGAAGAAGACGGGCGTGGCCGTGCTGGGACCAATCTAGCGTAAAGAGGGGGCAATCTCAAGCAGATGTGCCCGGGTGTGATATTTGTTGGAGCGACCGGCGGATGCTATCCAAGGGGACGAAGAGGCGTCGGTGCCCACACGGGACCGCCTTGCGGAGTTCAGTTCAGGGCCCGTTTGCAGTGGCAGGCGGGAGACTTCATTTCACCGCGTTGCCGCGGGGTGGGTTTGCTTCCGCGACGTGCACAACCTCCGGCTTGGTGCCGAACTTGTTGATGAACCAGACGATGTTGAAGGAATTCGTGATATCGATGAACATGGCACCGACCATCGGTACGACCAGGAAGGCGCGGTGCGCGGGGCCGAACTTGCGGGTGATGGATTTCATGTTGGCCACCGCGTTGGTGGTTGCGCCGTGGCCGAAACCGGCGAGGCCGGAGGCCATTACCGCCGAGTCGTAGTCGCGGCCCATCAGGGGGAACATGACCCAGATGGAAAACACCAGCATCAGCACGACCTGTGCGCCGAGGATGGCGAACATCGGGAGCGCGCCATGGGAAACCTCCTTGATGTTGAGGCTGGACATCGTCATCGCGAGGAAGACCGAGAGCAGGATGCCACCCATGAGGTCGACCACGTGGCTGTCGAACAAGGGCTTTCCGATGAGGTCAAAGACGTTGCGCAGGATCAGCCCGAGGAGCATCGAACCCATGTAGGAGGGAAAGATAAGATCGACTTTTGCGAAGCCGTATCCGACCCAAGCACCGAGTTTGATGAGAACGGCGAGCATCAGCAAGTGCAGGAGGGCTTTCCGTCCCTGGCGCACGAAGGCAAGCATGCCATCGAACACGCCGGGTTCGTGTTCCGCAATATCGATCAGGGCTTCCTCGGACTTGGTGGCCCGCGCGTCTTCCGCAGGTGTTGTCTTTTGAGGAAGCAACTTGTGCTTCTTGATGAGGCCCGCGGCGATGGGGCCGCCGATGAGGCTACCGCAGATCATGCCGAGGGTCGCTGCCGCGACGCCCATGGTTTTCGCCGGAGCATAGCCTGCCTGGATAATGGTATCAGCAAAAGCCTGCGAGGTTCCGATGCCGCCGGTCTGGGTTAGAGCGCCACAGATCACCCCCAGCAGGGGATTCGCGCCGACGCCTTTGGCGACGGCCACCCCAACGACGTTCTGGAGAATCGCGAGGATGGTGGAAAGGAAGAGGAACAGGACGATCTGTCCTTTGCCCGTGCGGACGGCGGCCCACGTGCCATTGAGGCCCACGCAGGTAAAGAAGCCGATCATCAGCGGCATCCCCACCGGTTTTTCCGCGGCCGGGTTTTTCAGCCAATCCGGCTCGACCATGACCAACCAGGTCCACCAGCGGTCGGCGACGTTGGTCAGGAACTTCACGTTTGCCACCTGGCTCATCTCCAGCAGGACAACAATGAGGCAAACCACCAGGCCCCCGATGACCGGAGATGGGATGTTGAAGCGGTCGAGGACCGGGATTTTCTTGAGCAGCCATTCGCCCAATACAAGCACCGGGATGGCGATGACAAACAGCCACCAGGGCGAAATGATGAGGTCGGGCATGGGAAATCGTCGGCTGGCCGGAAAAATATCAGATAGTCACCCGCTTGTCATTGCTTGCGGGGAACAATCGACTTCGCGTCGATTCCGAGGGACCAGCCCATCAAGCGGGCGACCAGCGCGTTGAACTCGGCGTGGCTTTCCGGGTGGGGACTGCAGATCATCACGCGGCCTTTCTTGTAGGTCGTGGAGATAACAGAAGGCGTGCCCACCATCTCGTCATGCACCACGCCTTTCGCGTCGGTGGCTGGGCTGGCGAAGCGTGCCAGCACGGTGATGGGGTTTTTCGGGTCCTGTTCCAAGGCACCGGGGAAATCCAGGAAGACGGGGCCGCAGTTGTAACGGGTCTCGATGTTGGCAAATTCCTTGCCCGCCAGTTCGATGCCTTCCGGCGTCAGGTCCATCTTGAGCATCCCCTTGCCTCGTGCCCAGGGCTGGTTGTGCACCAGCGGGATCATGGCGGTATATTCCTTGAGACCGCTCGCGGCGAGATAGGCCCCGGCGCACACGCCATAGTAGCCGTGACCCGCGCCGACGAATTCCGTCACTTTTGCCACGCCTTCCGGGTTGAGGGCGGTGGCGATGCTCTTGCCGCTGCCGCCGGGGAAAAACACTCCGACGGCCTTGTCCAGCGCGCCTTCCCGGATGTCTTCCGGGCAGACCGAAACGACCTGCACGTTCAGAGTCGTCTCATCCACGGCGCGCTCTAACAGAGTGCTGCCATAGTAGCCGACGCCTTCCGCGTCGTAATTGCAGACCGTGGGCGAGGTTGGGAAGTTCGGCGGCCACACGCCGGTCAGGGGCTCCGAGATCGATTGCTTCGCCAGCAGCTCCGCGGTGAAACGCCGGGCGATCCGGAACTGGCGCGCCTTGGATACCCGCGAGCGGGGAC
>CAXTTX010000481.1:0-4187 GCA_964247045.1 uncultured Verrucomicrobiales bacterium
TCAAGGTCAAGGTCAAGGTCAAGGTCAAGGTCAAGGTCAAGGTCAAGGTCAAGGCGACGGCGCATCCGACGGAGGCAGCCGCGATTCCAGAGCGAGTCCGCCCCTTGCGCCCTGCCTTCCCGTGGGGAAATTTCCTTGCTGGTCTTGCTTCCCGGCCAATAGCTTTCCGTGCAACGCCCCGACTTACAGAATTTCGATGTTTCAAGACTCCCTCTCCGCCTTCAAGGCGATTTCCGTCCTGGATCTGCTGGCCTTCCTGGTACCCTTCGTGGCGGCGGTCACCATCGACTTGCTGAGCCACAAGAAGGGGCAGAAGATCACGATCAAGAACGCGCTCGGCTGGTCGCTGGTATGGGTGGGGTGCGCGGCGGCGTTCTCGGGTTATGTCTGGTGGAGCTTTGAAAACCACCCGCGCATCGAGCACTTCGGGGACAAGTCCACCACGGTGGACGGGGCCGCGGCGGTGAGTCTGTATGCGACGGGCTACGTGCTGGAGAAGGCGCTGGCGCTGGACAACCTGTTCGCCTTCTACCTGATCTTCAAATCCTTCGGGCTGACCTTGGAACAGAACCAACATTTCCAGCACCGCATTCTCTACTGGGGCATCCTGGGGGCGATCCTCCTGCGGATTTTTTTCCTCGGCATTGGTGCCTTGATCGCGAATGCCAGCCCCTACGTGCTGGTGGCCTTCGCGCTGGTGGTGTTGTGGACCGTGTGGAAGATGTGGAAGAGCGGCGACCAGGACGAGGAGGTCGATTACACGAAGCACTGGTCGGTGCTGGCGATGCGGAAAATCGCCTCCACGAATCCGTCGATCGAAAGCGGCCATTTCTTCAGCCACGGGGTGACGCCGCTGTTCCTGTGCCTGGTTTGCATCGAGGTCTGCGACGTGGTGTTCGCCTTCGATTCCATGCCGGTGATCGTGGCGGTGGTGCGGGATCCCTTCCTGATGATCACCTCCAGCCTGTGGGCGGCGGCCGGCCTGCGGAGCTTGTATTTCCTGCTGATCGCGGCGCAGAGCAAACTGTGGGCTCTCGACAAGGCGATCATGATCCTGCTGATCTTCGTTTCCTTCAAGCTGATCGGCAGCGCCTTCGGCCTCCACATTCCGCCCGCGGTGAGCGTGGCGATCGTGATGTTCATCCTGATGGCGGGAGTGATCTGGTCGCTGGCGGTGAAGCAGCCGGAGGAAGAGGGCTGAGAAGCGGGGAGGTTGCGGCGTGAAGGCGGCAAAATGGCCGAAATAGGGTGTAAAATGTCCACTTTTGTCCATCGATTTTCGAAAAGCAGGGGTTCTTTTTTGGTACAAATCCTTGATGATGAACGCGAAAGTGGCGAGTAAGGGTGAAAATGGGCTGTACTCGGGATTTTCCGGGCAATTGCAGGTATGAATCCGGGACCTAACGACGGGATGCGGGGGTCCAAAACGGAGGGGCTGGAGTCGATTCAGACATGAGGACGCGCCATTTCCAAAATGGTGGAAATGGGCAGGCGCCGACACCGGGTCACCTGCCGGCACCGGTGATGAAGGAAGATCGTGGTATGCTCCCCGCATGGAAGGCTGGATTATGACATTCCCGGTGGGGTCGTCTCAACCGGTATCGCTACTTTTAGCCAGGGAAAAGCTCACACCTTCCAGGGGTTCCCCATCGGGTCTCCCTGCCGAAGAATTCCATCCGAGTATCCGTATCGAGAGAACCGCTCCACCCGGTGACACACATGCAATGGTCCAAAGGCATCCTGATTTATCTCGTCTTGTTACCGTTTTCATCCGCCCTTTTTGCGGTCGCTTGGGCGGTGATCGCGCCCTGGAAACTTTACCACTGCTGGGATGACGCAGCACCGTTCCTGATTTCCTGGTCTCCTCCGTTCATCCATCCTTGGGCGGACTCCACGGACGGTGTCTTGCGTGACTATTACCTCGTGCCGGAATGGATGGTTTATGGCACGTGGTATGGATTCATCGCCGGGGCTTTGCTATTGCCGACGATTCCGGTCTCGCTGCGGATCGTCACTTGTCGCTGGTTGAGGTCACGGGCAGTGGTTTGAAATAGCGGCAGGAAAGCCGATCACCTCGCTCCCCTCCCCGCTCATGAAAAACCTTAATCTGACCGCCCTTGGTATGATGGTGCTATCCGGACTTCCTGCGTGCTCCCCATTCCCGACACAGGACCCGCTTTTCCAAGAAGTCTTCCCGGCGAATGAGAGGGAAGGCATGCAACGCGAGATGGAAACCCAAGGAGACCTCTCACTGGCGGTCCAAGGTAATCCGGCGGCGATTTCCCGTATTCTCAAGTCGGCCGCTGTTGAAGAGTCCGCGAGCAGGGAAAGGAGGCTGACTTGCAGCAGGAGGATCCTCACGGTGATGATGCATGTCGGCGACGAGCGGTTTGCCGCGGCTTTGGTGAAAGAGGACAAGGCCACGCGCGAAGCGGTGGGTTTAGCGATCGACTGGATGTTCTTCAGCCGGAACCTGCCGTATCCGAAGACGCGGGGCTGTTATGAATACCGGTTTTATTTTCCGCCGGAACAGGATTAGCGGTTTTTGCGAATCATGCCGGGAATCTGATCGATCCCGGGGGGGCCAGTGGTATCTGTGATGACAAAACCCATGAAAACTTCCTGGTGGCTGACTCTGGTACTCGCGGTTGGCGTTGGAGCCGTCTTTGGAGATGATCCTATTCCTGCGGAATGGCCCGATGCCGGGGATGGATTCAAATGGCCGGCACCGGCAAAGGATGCACCGACCTTCGCCCCCGTGCTGAAGAAGATGGCGGGGCTTCCCGAGCGCGACAAGAAGGCGGTTCTCGATGCCTTCCCCATCCTGGATAATCCCCCTCATGACAAGGCTCCGGAATTGGTAGAGATCGCCTATCTGGACCTGAACGGCGACGGCAGGCCGGAGCTGTTCCTCAAAATTCCTTTCTATGGCGGGACCGGCGGCAGGTATTATGCGATCCTATCCCCGGGTGAGGACGGCAACTACCGTGAGATCGGCAGCTTCCAAGGAGGAATCAAGTTCTTGGAAAAAGACGACGGATGGTATCGGATTGAGAATTTGAGCAGGGGCGGAGGAGGGCACTACAGCCGCGTCCTGAACATCTTTAGCAAGAAAGACGGGGTTTACGAAGTCCGACGGAATGAGGACCACGAGGTCTATTCAAAAACCGTAAGGGTCCGCGATCCCCATCCTAAGCCCGTCGGGCCGACCGAGAAGAAGTGATCGACCCATTTCGCTCCTGCTATTTGGCCGGCACCCTGTTTGTGCCGGGGTGTTGCCGCGGGGTTTGCGCGGCAACCCCGTCCCTTTCGTTCCCAATTGCCAAGAGGGACGATTATTGTCTATCAAACTGGAGGCGGGCAAGTTCCCGGGCACGCCGCCGCCTCACGAAACTCCGTACGATCCGCCATGAAATGTTTCTATGATCCAACCCAAGACGCGGTCGGGACCTGCAAGTCCTGCCAGCGGGGTATCTCGCATGAGTACCTGACGGAGATGGGAAAAAAGGGCATCGCCTGCAAGGGACGCTGTGAGGAGGACGCGGCGGCATTGATCGCGTTGATCGACCGCAACATGGCTACTTCGGCGGCTTCCAACCAGATCCTGCGGCGGAGTTCGACGACGGGTTACGGGTCCGGAGTGTTCATGATCGTAATGGGAATCTTTTTCGCAGCCAGGGGATACGACAGCCTGGAGCTTGGATTCACGTTCTACATGGGGGCAATCTTCGTGGCCTACGGCATCTGGACGCTGATCCGGATGTCGCGGTATTCCAAGATTGTCGCCCGGTTGCCGGAAGTTGAATCTGAAAAGAAGTAGAGGGGGCAAGAAGCCCGAAGAACCATTCGTTCCCATGACCCCTCAAGACGTTGAATCCAACCGAGAATCCTGGACAAAGATCCGGAGATTCATCGACGAAGTGCCAGCGCTCAAAAAGACCTTGGCTGCCAGATTTGTCCAGAAGGGTTTGGATCATGGCTTCGAGGATTATTTCAGGGTGAGCCAAAGCATGTTCACCTTGGTTTTTTCAACCGTCGGCCAGCCCTGGTTTCCCAATGGACCTTCTGTCCGCCTGGCCGTCGATCCTTCCGGACTGGTGGACGTTTCCTATGTTCCGGCTTTCCCTGCGGCTTCTGGAGACAAGCCGCTGGGCTACCAACTGGAGTTTGAGGAGGCTTTCGCGACC
>CAXTTX010000482.1:0-4157 GCA_964247045.1 uncultured Verrucomicrobiales bacterium
GTCCCGTCCCCAGTCCCGTCCCCAGTCCCGTCCGCAGTCCCGTCCCCGCCATTCCGTCCCTATCATGAAGAGTTCTACCTCTTTCCGGATTCTGATCCTCGCTGCGATCCTGAGCCTGGCCGCGGCTTTCTGGTGGTTCAAATATTCCGCCCACACGGCCGCCGGTTCCAAGCCGCCCGTGCAGTCCAAAGAAGCCCTTGGTGACGCGACTCCGAAAGAGACCGCAGCGGATGGAGGAGTGACCCAAAAGTCCTTGCCCATCACCAACCCGGAACCTGTCCCGCCGGAAAGCGCGGGCATTTTCTCCGACATTGGCAAGCTGCCAAAGGGCTTGGAAATTTCCCTCCCCTTGCCCGGCGGCGGAGTCCTCAAGGGAATCGTCAACTACGCCAGGACGCATCCGAATGAGGCGACTGCCGCGGGGGGAAGACTGGCGGATGGCGGCGACATCTTCGAAATCGCGCGCGAGCCCTGGGGTTATCGCGGATTCATTCTCCAGAAGAAGGACAAGATTGCCTATGTCTATTCCGGTGACTCCACCAGCGGCCCGCAGGTGGCCCGGTGCCCGATCGGCGAGGTGATCTGCGAACCGGATCCAAACTTCAAGCCCGTCGCGAAGTCCGACCAGCCGGATCCGCAAAAGGCCGCAATCTACAACGGCGGGCGGTCCGTGGGAATTATTTACGAGCCGGTTCCGATCCTTCACAGCCTGCCACGCGCGCAGGCCACGGTCTATCTGGACTTCGACGGCGAGGTCGTCGAGGGCCAGAGCTGGGAAGGCGGCGCGCGCATCGTTGCCCCGGCCTACAACCTGACCGCCGCGGCGATCACCGAACTCTGGCGGCGGGTGGCGGAAGACTACGCGCCCTTCGAGGTGAACGTCACCACCGACCTCCAAGCCTACCTGCGCGCGCCGCAGGGGCGCCGCATGCGCTGCATCACCACCACGAATAACTTCGCCTCCGCGGGAGGTGTCGCCTTCAACAACACCTTCATCGAATCCGGCGACACCTGTTGCTGGAATTTCTACGGGGACAACGGGGGGGCGGTCGTCATTTCCCACGAGGTGGGCCATACTTTCAACCTCGCGCACGATGGCGTGCTCGCGCACGACGGCACGGCCGCCCAAGGCTACTACGGTGGCCACGGCAGTGGTGTCACGAGTTGGGGGCCGATCATGGGCGCACCCTACGGCCAGTCCGTCTGCCAATGGAGCAAAGGTTCGTATACCTATGCGGACGAGTTCCAGGATGACCTGGCATACATCGGCGCGATGACGCCGATGAAGCTGGACGACCACACCTCCACCACCGCACAAGCGACCCCGCTGGCTTTCACGTCCGCAACCGCCTTTTCCAATACGGGCGTCATTGAGAGCCCGGAGGACATCGACACCTTCATCTTCACCACCGGTGGAGGAAGCGTGAGCCTGCAATTCACGCCCGCGGTGGGCAGTCCCAACCTCGACATCGAGGCGAAACTCTACAACTCCTCCGGCACCCTGGTGGCGACCAACAGCCCCACCAACAACCTCTCCGCCTCCATGGCCACCACGCTCGCGTCCGGAACCTACACGGTTACGGTGGATGGCGTTGGCAACGCCACCTGGGCCACCAACGGCTATGACGACTATGGCTCGCTGGGAGCCTATACCCTTTCCGGGACCGTCGCCCTGCCCGGCTGGCGCTTCCGCATCCCCGTGAACGCTCTCTCCGGTGCCTCCGTGGGAACCGTCGCCCCTGGAACCGGCTCCGCTTACTCCATCGCCGCGGGAAACACCGATTCTGCATTCGCCATCAATGCTTCCACGGGAATCATCACGGTGGCGACACCTTCCGCCCTCGCGGGTAACCCTGTTTTCAGCCTGACGGTCAACTACACGGCGGGTGCCGTTCCGGTGGTGGCCACCGTTTCCATCACCGTCGCCCCTCTCCGCGGCCTGAAGCAGCAGGTCTGGACCGGCCTTGGTGGAACTGCCATCAGCAACATGACGGGCCTTGCCAGCTACCCTAACAGCCCGAACGTCACCCTCTATTCCCCTTCCACCCAGGCCAGCTACAATGGAAACAACTACGGCCAGAAAATCAGCGGCTACTTGTTGCCGCAGGAAACCGGCAGCTACACCTTCTGGACCGCTGCGGACGACTCCAGCGAGCTGTGGCTCTCCACGGATGCCAACTCGTCCAACAAGGTGAAAATCGCGTCCAACACGACGGCCGTTGATCCCGGTGCGTGGACAACGCAGGCCAGCCAGCAGTCCGCCCCGATCAGCCTGGTCGCTGGCCAGCGTTATTACATCGAGATCCTGCACCGCGAGCGCACGGGCGGCGACTTTGTGGCCGTGGCCTGGCAAACACCCACGCTTTCCCGCCGCCTCATCCCGAATGAGAACCTGGAATACCCCGGCACCCTCGCCAACCGCGCGCCGTGGCTCGCCAACATGACCTGGCGTCCGCGCGAGGACGCCACCGCTGGCACGGTTGTCGGCACGCTCGTGGCCGGTGACTTCGAGGCCGGCTCCGTTCTCTCCGACTTCACCATCACCGGCGGCAACACCGGCAATGCCTTCGCATTGAACACGGCCACCGGCGTCCTCAGCGTGAACGGCCCGCTGTCCTTCGCGACCACGCCGAAGTATCTCCTGGACGTCAGCGTGACAGACATCTCCGGCGCGACCGGGACCGCGCAACTCGCGGTGGAAGTCCAGCCGCTGGCCGTGAAGCGCGAGGTCTGGACGGGCATCTCCGGCAGCACCGTGGCGAATCTCATCGCCTCGCCGAACTACCCGAACAATCCATCCTCGTCCGCCTACCAGCTTTTCATGGAGGCGCCATCCAACACCGCGGACAACTATGGCCAGCGCCTCAGCGGCTACATCCGTGCCCCGGACAGTGGCAGCTACACATTCTGGATCGCCTCGGACGATAGCAGCGAGCTCTGGCTGTCCACGGATACGAACCCGGCCAACAAGTCGCGTATCGCTTATGTGAACGGCTCCACTAACTCGCGGGAATGGACGCGCTTCGGCACCCAGAAGTCCGCCGCGATCACCTTGGAAGGTGGCAAGTTCTACTACGTGGAGGCCCTGATGAAAGAGGGCGTGGGCAACGACAACCTCGCGGTCTCCTGGCAGGGTCCGGACTTCGGACAAGTCATCCTGGGAGCCCCGCACATGACAGCAACCCTCTACAACCATGCCGGCCCGGTTCTGGCGAATAAGACGGTGTCGGTCTTCAGCCGGGATACGGTCGTCACCACGCTGGAGGCAAAGGATTGGTCGGACCCCGGCACCACCATCAGATACCTCATCACTGGCGGCAACGATGACGGGGCGTTCACCATTGATCCACTGACAGGCACCATCGGAAAGTCCGGCGATACTCTCCCCACCGGCACACGGGTACTGACCATCACGGCGAGCGACAACGGCCCAACCCCGCTCTCCACCACGGCCACGGTGACCGTCACCGTGCTCAAGGCCGCGCTGAAGCGGGAGGTCTGGTCGAATCTCTCCACCAGCCAAGCTCTTTCCGAATTCACGGGATCGCTCTACTTTCCGCACAGCCCGGATATCGTGGGCTACGCGTCCGATTTCCGCGCCCCCACCGGCTATGGCGAACAATACGGCCAGCGCGTCAGCGGCTATCTCATCCCTCCGACCACGGGCAACTATCAGTTCTGGATCGCCTCCGACGATGGCGGGGAACTTTATCTTTCCTCTGACGCGAATCCCGCGAACAAAAAACGCATTGGTTATGTGACCGGCTCCGTGAGCGAACTGGCATGGACGTCCCAATCCAGCCAGCAGTCCCCGATCATCCCGCTGGTCGCGGGCCAGCCCTATTACATCGAGGCCCTGATGAAAGAAGGTGTCGGAGGCGACCACCTGGCCGTCGCATGGCAAGGCCCGTCCATCACCCGTGTCGTGATCCCGAGTGCCAATCTGGAGTATCCGGAGGCGATCCGTCCGGCTCTCAAACGCGAGGATTGGTATTCCACAAGCGCCGTCGCCTGGACGCGAAGTCCGGCCACAGGCATGATGGACTGGGCGAACACCGTTTATGCCGAATCGTTCGAGGGCACCGGTCTTCTCGGCGGCAATGCCACTGAAAGCGGTGGCGGCACCTGGTCCTCTTCCGCCACTTGGACGCGCAACA
>CAXTTX010000483.1:0-4157 GCA_964247045.1 uncultured Verrucomicrobiales bacterium
GCTGGCGCTGGGGCTGCTGGTGGCCTTTGTGGTACACATCGTGGCGACCATCGCCCTGGTTCGCCAGAACCGGGCGGCCCGCAAGCCGTATGAGTGCAAGACGACGATCCAGACCTCCAAGTCCTCGAAGGTGATGATCTGGACAGGCCTGACGATTTTGGCGTTCGTGATTTTCCACCTGCTTCATTACACCGTGCGGGTGGATAGCCAGTTGAAGGCCATCGGGGAAATCGATCCCTACCAGATGGTGATTGTGGGCTATCAGAATCCGCTCGTGGTGCTGTTTTACGTCATCGCGATGACCTTGCTCTGCTCGCACCTTTCCCACGGAGTGGCATCGATGTTCCAGACGCTGGGCTTCCGCTCGAAGCGTTCCGCGACGGCGATTCGCCAGATCGCGAACGCGTATACGTTTTTCATCTGGGCCGGTTTCATTTCCATCCCGCTCTCCGTCCTCTTCGGCCTCATCCACTGAGGTTTTTTTCCGCCACCGGATCATCCTCTTTTTTTCTCCACCGCACCCGATCATGTCCTTCGTCCTCGATAGCAAAATTCCATCCGGACCCATCGAACAGAAGTGGTCCAAGCACAAGATGGACTCGAAGCTGATCAACCCGGCGAACAAGCGGAAATTCACGATCCTCATCGTCGGTTCCGGACTGGCCGGAGGATCTGCCGCCGCCTCGCTGGCGGAGATGGGCTACCAGGTGAAATGCTTTTGCTATCAGGACAGCCCGCGGCGCGCCCACTCGATCGCCGCGCAGGGTGGGATCAACGCCGCGAAGAACTATCAGAATGACGGCGATTCGGTGAACCGGCTGTTTTACGACACCATCAAGGGCGGCGATTTCCGCGCCCGGGAGGCTAACGTTTACCGGTTGGCAGAGGTTTCCAGCAACATCATCGACCAATGCGTCGCGCAGGGCGTGCCTTTTGCCCGGGAGTATGGCGGATTGCTCGATAACCGGTCCTTCGGCGGTTCGCAGGTTTCGCGGACGTTTTACGCGCGGGGCCAGACCGGGCAGCAGTTGCTGATCGGGTGCTATCAGGCGCTGGAGAAGGAGATCCACAAGGGCGGCGTGAAGATGTACCCGCGGACCGAGATGCTGGATGTGGTGCTGGTGAACGGCCACGCCAAGGGCATCGTGGTGCGGGACCTGGTGACGGGCGAGATTTCGAGTCACGCCGGGGATGCGGTGATCATGGCGACGGGTGGCTATGGGAATGTGTTTTTCCTTTCGACGAATGCGATGGGTTGCAACGTGACGGCGGCGTGGCGGGCTGCACGGCGCGGGGCGCTGTTCGCGAATCCATGTTACACGCAGATTCACCCGACTTGCATCCCGGTCAGCGGCGATTACCAGTCGAAGCTGACGCTGATGTCGGAATCGCTCCGCAATGACGGGCGGATCTGGGCACCGAAGTCGCGTGAGACCGCGGAGAAGATCCGCAAGAAGCAGCTTTCGCCCACGGACGTGGCGGAGGATGACCGTGACTATTTCCTGGAGCGGAAGTATCCGTCCTTCGGCAATCTGGCCCCCCGTGACATTTCCTCGCGCGCGGCGAAGGAAGCCTGTGACGACGGGCGGGGCGTGGCGCCGACGGGTCTCGGTGTTTATCTGGATTTCCGCGACGCGACGAAGCGGCTTGGCGAGGACACAATCCGTTCCCGCTACGGCAACCTTTTCCAGATGTATGACAAGATCGCCGGGGAGGATCCCTACAAGGGCCCGATGATGATCTATCCGGCGGTTCACTACACCATGGGCGGTCTATGGGTGGACTACAATTTGATGTCGAACATTCCCGGCCTGCATGTGCTGGGTGAAGCGAATTTCTCCGACCACGGCGCGAACCGTTTGGGTGCCTCCGCGCTGATGCAGGGACTGGCAGATGGATACTTCGTCATTCCCGCGACGATCGCGAACTACCTAGTCACGCAGAAGCCCGGGAGCATCACCACCGAGGCTCCGGAATTCAAACAGACCGAGGCGGAAACCCGGGAGCGAATGAACAAGCTGGTCAACATCAACGGCAAGCGCACGGTGGATTCCTTTCACCGCGAGTTGGGTCTGACGATGTGGGACAAGTGCGGCATGGCACGCTCGCGCGAAGGGCTCACGGAGGCCTTGGAAAAGATCCCGCAAATCCGCGAGGAATTCTGGCAAAACGTCCGGATTCCGGGTTCCGGCAACAATGTGAATATGGAGTTGGAGAAGGCCGGTCGTGTGGCCGACTTCCTGGAGTTCGCCGAGGTGATGTGCTACGACGCCCGCGACCGCGAGGAATCCTGTGGAGGTCATTTCCGAGTGGAGCACCAGTTCTTTGATAATGATCCGGATGTGGTCGCCGGCAAGACGCAGTCCGGTGAGGCGAAGCGCCACGACGAGCATTTTTCGCATGTGTCCGCGTGGCAGTATAACGGGAACGGTTTGGCTCCGACGCTGCACAAGGAGCCGCTCGTTTTCGAACACGTGCATGTTTCGATCCGGAGTTACGCGTGATTTGAAGTAAGGAGTATCGACTCCATGAAAACAAAGTTGGAAAGGCTCGCGGCGCGTTTCCCATGGAAGCGCGTGTTTGTTATCGCCGGATGCATCTGCGGCCTGATGTTGCTGATTGCCGCTGGAGTCTGGGTGCGGGAGAAAAGCCGTGCCCGGCCGCTTTTTGGCATTTTTGACATAGGCAGTCACTGCATGGGAGGGCACGAGATATTTCTCACCTTGGAGGAGACCGCCGCCTTTGACGAATGTCCGGGCCATCGCTCCAAGAAACACATCGGTAGGATCGAACGAACCGGGAACGAAGTCATTGTCCACCGGCTGAAAGATGATGCGCCTTACCTCCGGATCTCCTGGGACGGAACCGGGCATTCCTTAACTTACAATGATCGGCCAAGAGCCTCCGCCAGCCCGGATGAACAGCTTCGCCGCATCCCTCTTCCCCAAGTGACCAATCCATTCCGGACGCGGCTTCCCCGCTACCTGCCGGAAGACTGATGTTCGCGTTCCGCGAGCTTGGCCGCTGAGTTGCTTGAACCGATGAATCTATTTGCAAATCCGGCCTTTAATATATTTGATGCAGTTATATGAAATTCCCGTTCATTCCCGCATTGATCCTCTGCGTTTTTGCCGGATCGGTGGAGATGGCGCTGGCCGTGGACCAGCCGAAGATGAAACAGGCGCTTGGTTATTTGAAAGACGCGGCAACTCCAGCTTCCGCGGTGCCGCGATCGAAGAAAATCGACCGGGCCAAGCTGTTGAAACAGGCGAGGGAAACGCTCGCGAAAGCGCCGTCGATCTACGATGGCCGGAAGGCGGACGCGGCGAAGCTCATCGACACCGCCTCCGCCCAAGTGAAGGCGGGCGAGGAGAACAAGGCGATCCTGACGATTCATGAGGCCATCTTGAAAGTGGTGGAAGGGATGGAGTTGGTGGACAAGAAGGAGGAAGCGGCGAAGGAGACCAAACCCAAAAAGTCGTCGTCGGGAGGTTCCGGGGGCGCCTTCGGAGTTCCCAAGGAAGAGCTGGAGAAGCAAAAGCAGATTGTGGAATGAAGGAATGCCTGAACAGTGATCCCAGTCCCCGCGTTGAAGATGCGCGTATCCCGCAGGAGCATCTGGAGCTTTTGGAAGCCAGACGCGGCCGCGTTGCTTCGGGCGAATCCACTCTCCACGACTGGGACGATGTGAAGCATCGCATTGGAAAGAGTGACGAGGGCCGAAATCCCGATTGGATTCGCGAGCACATGGAGTCCTGAGAGCTTTCCCCTTCCCGTCCGCGCGATTTCCCGGCACATCATCCCGCGTGACCTTGCCGGTATTTGAAATTGAAAGCGAACTGTGCGCCGCGATGCGGGGCGAGCGGGCGCGTGTCCTGCTGAAAGCCCCGACCGGCTCGGGGAAATCGACGTCCGTGCCCGGGATGCTGGTGGATGCGGGGATCAGCGGGAAAATCATCGTCATCGAGCCGCGCCGGATGGCGGCCCGGCTGCTGGCGGGATGGGTGGCGAAGCAGCGCAAGGCGACGCTTGGTCATGAGGTGGGGTACTCGGTGCGGTTTGATTCCAAGTATCGGGCGGATTCACGGATCATTTATCTTACCGATGGGGTGTTCCAGCGTTGGCTGCAGGACGAACCGGATTTACCAGGTATCGGG
>CAXTTX010000484.1:0-4150 GCA_964247045.1 uncultured Verrucomicrobiales bacterium
GCTCCGTACCCCTGGCATCAACCCATTCCCCCTCTTTTTCGTGCCCCCTTCGCGCCTTTCGTGTTTCTCTTTCCCGTCTCGTCTTCCTCTTCTCTGGTCTCCCCCTCCACTCTTGCGTCTTACCGTCTTAAGTCTTAAGTCTTAAAAAAAATGTTCCCCATCCGCAGTCCCCGCGTCCAAACCGGCGGCATCGTCGTCTTCGCCCGTGTCCTCGACAAAATCCGCCTCAATGCCCAGGGAAACCTCCCCGCCGGCTACCACGTCGGCATCGTCCCCGGAAACCGCACCTTCGACGACCGCCTCTGCAAGTTCCTCAACATCGACTTCGACGCCCTCGCCGACCGCACCCTCCAGGGCGGCACCGACGATGAAATCCTCCATTGGGCCTTCGCCCACGGCCAGCAACCCACCGCCGAGCAGATCGAAGTCTGGAACGCCTTCCTCACCAAGCGCGGCTGGCGCGACCCCGCCACCACCGGCTTCGCCCAGTCCAAGGCCGACGCCGGCCTCGCCCACCGCGACGACATCCTCACCTTCTTCGACATCATGGACGCCGAAGAAGGCCACGCCCCTTAATGGAGCGCAATGGGAGCAAAAATGGAGCGCGGAATTCATTCCGCCCCACAGCACCGCGTCTTCCCTCTTCTCTTCCTTCTACCGCGCTAGCGTAAGGAGGGTGGACACTCCTGTCCGCCACCACAGCACCAAGTCTTTCTTCTTCCTCTTCTACCGCCCCCGGCGGTACCGGAGGGTAATGGGAGCGTAGCGGACATGGCGGGCGTGGAATATTCCCAATAGGCCCGCAAACACTCCTGTCCACCACCACAGCACCGCGTCTTCCTTCTTTCCCTCAAAACGGTAGGGCTGCCCCGCCCGGTCAGCCGAAACCGCAGCTCATTCGTAATGAGCAGGACAAACCTGCTGCATCTCACCGCCAGGATGGCGGGGGGTGGGATTCGAACCCACGGTCCCCCCTTTTTGCGCTCCCTTTTCGCCCCCTCGCGGCAAAATCCCCCCCCTGCACGGCTCTGCCTGCGTTATTTTCCTGATCACACCAATCCGCAGGATTTGAGACGGACTGACTGAAATAACTTCCCTCCGTCAAATCACTCTACACTCCCATCCTCCCTCTTCCTTCGCGCCCCCTTCACGACCTTTCGTCCTTCGTAGCCTCAGGCGAAGTAGGATTGCGCCTTTGATTCCCCTCCGGGAAATCCATGTCCGCTGTCGCTCCCATTGCGTCTCCGCAGGCCCCTCCCTCATTTCGTGTCTCTTCGTGCCTTTCGTGGTTAATTCCAACCTTCCCGGCCAAAACCCCTCCCCAAACCCCGATTTTCAAAAAATCCCGACCTTCCCCCTCCCTTTTCATTCTACTATCATAAAAATTATTGTCATCCTACGCGATTACGGGTATTCCCCGGCTGTCCCAACAACACCCGAAAAATGTCCCAACAACATTTGATACCAGCCACCACCCGTCGTCTCGATTCCGCGCTCAATGCCGGCACCGGACCCATCCGGAAGGTTACCGCCTTCGCCCGCAACATCCTCTTCACCGGCCCGCGGATCCTCTGCACCACCCGGCTCAACTGGCGCACCGCCCGCCTGATGATCCTCCTCTGCACCCCGGCCCTCCTCTTCTGCGCCGTCATGACCATTCCCGGCCTCCTCTTCAATTCGGAGAGCCAGAATGCCTACTTCTACTCCGCCCGCTTCCTCACCAATGACCCGGCCACCATGATGCTCACCGCCCTGGCCGGCCTCTGCGCCATCTTCTCCCTCGCCCTCCCCGCCGCCGACCCCTCGGCCATGATCTCGGAGTAAAGAAAAAGGCGCTTCCCTCTCCTCCCTACCCGTCCTTCCGAGCCCGATGCCATGCAACGGGCCACGCAGGAGGCCCCCTGTTTGTAATTCACTCCCCCAAAGGCGGGCCGGTCCTCCGGTCCGCCTTTTTCCTTTGCTCCGCTCCTCTCCGCTGTAGCGGCGCGTCTACGACCGTCGCTGTCTCCTCTCCCTTCTTCTGAATTTCTTCCCCACCAATCCGAAGGATTTGAGACGGACAAACTTCCCCACTCTCAATTCCGTCAAAACACTGCAAACTAGCAAACTCATCCGCACTCGGCCTTGGGCCATCACCTGTTCCCCCCTCATGGGGCGTCCCCGACATCGACCAACTCGGCCTCCGCCTGAACAAGCCGAAGATCGCCGCGGTGCCATTCCAGAAAACCGAAAAATGAGGATCTGGACCACGCCGGTTTTCCGATCCCTCCGCCTATGTTGTAGCCCCACGTTTAAAACCGTCGCTGGCCTCATCTTCCTCCCGTCCCTCGTTGCTCTTAAATTTTACTGATCCAGAGAATTCGCTTCTAAAGAGCCGCTAAGACAAAGCTCGTCGATGAGATCCAATGCCTCGCGACGCATGGCTCCGTCTCGATTTTCGTGGTATAGCCGCTTAAGAACTACGCTGACAGAGTCAATATGGTAGCGCATTCGATCATCGCCGACTTCAACAGGTTCATTTAGTCTCGAGATGAAAGTTCTGACGATACCGAAAACATCCTCCGGCAGGACTGTTGTACTCTGTTCAATGCTATTGATTAAAGAGTAAGGAGCAAGCAGGAAGGCTCGGGTTTTAACGTACTGAGTTAGTAGCCCTCCCAGCCGGCCGAAATCCAACGTGCGGGCACTTTGAAAGCCGCGGCCCAATGATCGGCAAACCTCTTTGTCTGGATCATCAGCCAATGCCATGAATGTGCTCCTCATCCAATTCATTACACTGGAGTGATTCAGGTTGTGGCTAGCAACCTCCGCACACGCCATGCGTACATTGGAATCATCTGACTTGACGCACACATCGGCGAGTTCAAAGCAATCACATCCTTCAAGCAATCCTATGCATGCGAGCCGAGCCCCTGATGCCCGAACCTCGGACACGCTGGACCGACTCATCCGCTTTACGACGGGGCCAATCGAATTCCAATGATCCCGGAGCCCAGCAGACATAAACTTCCAAGGCCAAGTGCTCGCTAGGATCTCATCTTCCGGAAGCGAGTCGCTAGAGAGAATGATGAAGAGTTCTTGGGCGAGTCGCCGATTCTGTTCATTGAAAGCAATGGCGTAGCACAATGAAGCCATTTCAGCTCTAATCGCCGGGTTGGGATCTCGCATCCAATTCCCGGCATGAACAGAGATTCTCGAAACAAGCGAGGGATCATTCCAGACCCAACGGGCCAGAACCCTTATCGCCTGACCTCGGACCGAATTGATCGCAGCGGAGTGAAGCTGATCACCACGCTTTCCCAGATTACTGAAACGCGCAAGGTCCGGGGATGGACCATCAATCAGATATACAAGGAAATCGTCAAAATCAGATTCGCTCAAATCGCTCACGAGCACTTTCTCAAGCAGGTATAAGTGCTCGTGGGTTAATCCGACTCCATTCTTACGCAACGCGTTCGCCGCCCGAAGCGCCATTGAGGAGGAGAGCTCCGCGGTAACAAGTCCGGTAGCAACAGCCTTAATGTAGGACGGCAATGGAGGCGTTAATTGTGCCTCAAGGTGTTCAATGAAGCCAGATGGATCATCCTTAACCGCCTGCAGCAAGACTTCGGTGATTCTCAGGGACCACCACCCCCCCACCCATCCATTTCCTCCTTTACGCGATTCTTTCGCCGAAATGGCTTCAAGATAGCGCTGTGGTGCCCAGACCTTGTAAAAGTTTTCATTTTCCTCTTTTTCATATCGATGCTTCGGCACCGGACCCCATTGAAATTGGAACTTACGCTCCAATTCATTCAGCCTTTTTGTTGCGAAGTCGGTCAAATATCCGCTAGGAAACGATCTCAGAATATTCATTTGCCCGTAGCCTCGGTGCGTGCCACCGCAAAACGACCGCCCTCCTTTGTTCCTCCGATGGGCATGTCCGTATCCATTCTGCCACGATGGATAGTAGTTCAAAATAGCCGCCTCAATTCTCGCCAACTGGCCCGTTGAGAAACGAGGAGCGTGGACAGCTATCATCTCGCATACCGCAACTCGCCCGTCATAAGAGATAGCCAAATTCTCTTCGTCAGCCGCAATAAAATCGACGACCATTTCGACGCAAGCCGGGTCATCGTGACAAAGAACGGCAGCATAAATTGTCCGGCAC
>CAXTTX010000485.1:0-4140 GCA_964247045.1 uncultured Verrucomicrobiales bacterium
GTTCAAGAAGACGTCCTACACTGGAACCGATTTCTCGCTTTCGCCCTACGGCTCGCGGGTGGTCGGCAGCCTGCGGGGAAACACCCTGGTCATCGACCCGCGGGGCCAGGGCGTACCGGAAGTCTATCAGCTCAATGCGGGCACTTGGACCCCCTTCCCTTTCACGGCGAACATCGTGGACATCCGGGCAATCGATTCGACGACCCTGCTGAGCGCGAACATCGCCTCGGGAAACGGGTTCACCGTGCACCAACTGGTTTCCGGCAACTGGGTGGCCAGCGCACAAAGTGTGTCGGCCCCGCCGCCGGGGCGACGCATTCAAGACAACGCCTACGAGTCCGCCGCGGTGGCGAGTGCGGACTCATTCGACGACACGTATTTCAACAACGCCGGGCGCGCCTTCGTCTATGACCGGACCGGCAATTCCCTGACGCACACGGAACTGCTGCCTCCGGAAGGCTTCGCGGCCAGCAAGCGCTGGGGAGAAGGGATCGACACCGATGGCACCACGACCGCTGTTACCGATGGATCGGGATCCTCCGTGATTCCGAACCTGAAGATTTTCAAGAAGACGGGAACGTGGACCCATCAGGTCTCGCTGGCACCACCGATCGAGCCGGGCGGCTACGGTCAGTCGTATTTCAGTGGCATCGTCGCCGTCGGCAATGGCGTCGTGGTCGCGCAGCGGGTGTTTCCCTACACCCTGTTCGTGATCGAGTTCAACGGCTCATCCTGGGTGCAGACCCCGCTGGTCATCCCGGCGTCGGTTCCCTATGGTGGCTTCTACGGGCTGAAGATGGACGAAGACGGGAAATCCTTCGTGGCTTATGACCAGACCGGTCATGTTTTCCTCTATCAAAGGAATGCGCTGGCCGCGAACTGGGCCACTGCGGCGGTCACGCAGCGCCAGCTTCCGATCACCGGGATGTCGCCGGGAAGCCAGTTGCTCTGTACCGAATACTCCGGTGGAAAAATGGTGCTCTCGGATTCCGTGAACGGAGTGGTGCGGATCTACGACAAGAGCTCGCCCTTCGACACCATCAACGCCGAACCCGTCGCCAACGCGGGTGCGGACATTTCCACGACCAGTTTCGATGGCCAGCCGGTGCGGCTATTCCTAAACGGCGGCCTATCTTCGGATGCGAGTGCCGGCGAAACCCTGACGGCCGTCTGGACGTGGAACGGCGGCAGTGCAACAGGGCTGCAAACCTTCGCGATGATTCCCGCGAGCGTGACGACCATCACGTTAACGATCACGGACAGCAAAGGCGCGATTTCCCGCGATTTCCTCAACACGACGATCAAGCGCCCGCCGGTCATCGATCCCGGCGGCAACGCGGTGGTCGCGGATTCCAACGGTGACGGACTGATCCACCTGAGGCTCCACCCTACGGTGGTCTCACAGGATTATCCGATCGTTTCATGGAACTGGAGCTGGCCCGGTGGCACCTTCAGCGGCCAGTCCGGGACCATCGTCCTGGGACCCGATGCGGATGGCAAACAGGTGACGCTGGAGGTGATCGACTCCAATGGTCTGCGGAGCGTGACGAGCTTCACCTTTGATCTGCTGAATCCCAATCCCACGCCCGACATCCTGGAACCCGTGGACGGGGTTTCACTCGACCAATTCGGCTGGTCGGTCGGAGTGAAGGAAGCGGTCGCGGTGATTGGCGCGCCTTACAAGAGCTCCAACGGCACCTACTTTTCCGAGAACATCAATGACGAGTGGTTCCAGTATTCCATGGCGTCCGCAAACCGCCGTGGACAAGCGGTGCTGATCGATGGCGGGTTCGCCTTCGTGGGCTCGGACTTCCAAGGGGTGACTTCTTCGAATGCGGGCGCGGTAGTCGTCTACAAACCGCAGTCGGGGCAATGGGTGGAGGCGCAGACGCTCACGCCGGGCGATGCGGAGGGCGGGGCCTTCGGTGCCTCGATCGCGCGCAGCGGCAACCGGCTGATCATCGGGGCTCCGCAATCGGGCACTCCAAGTTTGAAGACCGGCGCGGTGTATGTTTTCGAGCTGTCCGGTGGAAGCTGGAGCCAGGTCCAGAAGATCGTTTCTCCGAAAACACCGCAGTTTTTCAGTGAGGAATTCGGGGCCAAGGTCGCAATCAGCGGAGATTATCTGGCGGTGGCCCGGCCTGGTTTCGCAAGCAGCAGTTCGGCTTACGTCTATCAAAACGACGGCTCGGCGTGGACATTCAACACGGAGTTCACGGCCGACATCCCGCGGAATGCCCAGGAGCGGGGCCCGAACGGCGAGGGGTTCTTCTTCGGCGTGGGGCTGGCCATGAATGACACGGAGTTGCTGATCGGTTCGCCGCAGGACAGCCAGGTTTTCCGCTACACCCGCAGCGGGGCCACGTGGAGCCGCAACGGGCAGATCGATCCCGGTTATTATACCTTTGGCAGGGGACTTTCGCTCCACAACGGGGTGCTGGTCGTTGGCGCGGGTCTCGATGATGCCGGGCGGTTCACCGATCCGAACTTCGTGTATGGGAGCGTTTCCACTTTCATGCTGAATGGAGGAAGCTGGCAGGAGACAGGCTACCTCCGGACGAACAAGCTGCTCGATCCCCTCATCGGTGATCAGAATATCGAACGGCCAGAATTCGGATATTCCGTTGCCCACGATGGCAAGGACCTGATCGTCGGCCTGCCCAAGGCCCGGAACAGCAGCAGCGTGCAAACCGGCAAGGCGTATATTTACCGGAACTACGCGCCGCTCAACCCGAACGCGAACTATGAGCCGCTGGCCAATGCCGGCACAGACATCAACGTGACCGACACGATCGTACGTGGCGCTGCCCCGGCGTATCTCATTACGGAACCGCTCGGCTCGGAACTGGTGTCCTTGAATGGAACCGCGTCCACCGACAAGGAGAACGGGATCGTCTCGTACGAATGGACCTGGACGGGCGGCAGCGCGAGCGGCGCGACGGCCACGGCGCGTTTTCCTGTCGGCACCACGACGGTGACCCTGACGATCCGGGATAACCACGGCATCGTGAACACGGACACGGTCGATATCACCGTGGCACTTTCCCAAACGGCTCCGGCAGCGCTCCCCGTCACCAACGGAAACACGCTCACCTTGAATCTTCCCACGGCGAACGCGAAGTGGAGGCTCTCCTCCGAGTTCCTCTGGCACGGCAGCGGGGGAAGCGCCACCAACGTGGTGGATGGAGCCATCTATCAGATCGAGATCATCCCCTTCCCCGGCTCGACCGAGGTAGTCACCACTTTCGTCACCATGGCGGGGGCAAACACGACCGAAGACATTGAACTCGACCTCGCGGAGCCCGCCGTGACCACCGGCAGCCTTTCCTTTCCGGAAACGGCGCAGGGATTTTCCTGGCGTCTCACCGGCGAGTCCAGTTGGCGGAACGTCACCGACAACGGCGACCAGAGCGAGGATGAGATCGAAGCCGTGCTGCCGACCGGCGAATACCGGCTCGAATTCAAGCCGGTCAGCGGATTCGCGACGCCACTTTCACGCACGGTCACCCTCAACGCGGGCGGTCTGGTCGGCCTGGATTGGAGCGCTTACCTGCGCATCAGCAACTTTGACGCGGCGCGGACCTTCGAGCCGGTGGCGTCACCCGATCTCGCCGCCGATCCGTTTCAATACATCGGCATGATCCGCTCGCCACTCGGGCGGGGAACCGGCACGGTCGTCGCCGAGCGCGTGGTGCTGACTGCCGCGCATCTTTTCTTCGATGCCAATGGGCTGCAGTGGTCGGATGCGCAGTGGTTTTCCCGCCAGCAGCAGGGCGCGAGGCAGGCACCGCCGGTCGCACCACGCGGCGTGCTCTACCGGACGAGTTACGCGAAACTCGTCGCCCCGGATTCCGTGGAGGGCACGGTCGCCGATCTTCCGGACGATGACCAGGAGGTCGATTTCGCGGTGGTTTACTTCAGCAATGAATCCAACTGGGACCAAGGTTCCGCGAATTTCCTCCAAAGCACCACCGCGAAGAACTGGCTCACCGGCAATGAGAACAAGCATGCGGTCGGCTACCCGCAGCGAAGCCAGCCGTACGAAGACCGCGGGAAGATTTTCAACAAGGCATTCACCTCCCCGCTGGTCCCGCTGGATGTCAATGCCCCTCCAAAATTGTATGAAACTGCCGCTGTCTT
>CAXTTX010000486.1:0-4113 GCA_964247045.1 uncultured Verrucomicrobiales bacterium
GCTGGCATTGATGCGGATGCACACGCCGGATGTGGTGCGGGGTTTGTTGAACCGCTTGTCGTCCGCGAAGGGCGAGACGCGCGATGAGGTTCTAACGGCGCTGTGCCGCCTGCATTTCACCGAGGGTGAATGGAAGGGCGATTCGTGGGGCACGCGGCCGGACACGCGCGGGCCATACTATCAGCCGGAGTCGTGGAGCGAGACGGCGGCGATCGCGAAGGCGCTGAAGCAGGAGCTGGAAAGCGGGCCGGGAGAAAATGCCTTCACGCTGCGCCGGGAGATGCGCCGCAACCGGATCGATTTCAATGAGTCGATCGGCCGGACGCTGGAGATGGTGAAGAACAATCCGAAGCTGTTGCCCGCGCTGGTGGACCAGCTCACGGCGGCGGAGAACCTGCCGGCGGAGGGCGTGCCCTATCTGGTTTCCGCGCTGAAGGGGGATTACCCGGCGGCGACGGTTGGGCGGGCGATCGGCGCGCTGTCGAAGACGGATTCGGATGAGGGCTGCCTGGCCTCTTTGGCGGGGTTGGAAAAGCTGCGGCAGGGGAAGGATGTGAAGGCCTTTGAGAGCGCGCGGCGCGAGTTCATGACCTCGAAGAAGCTGGAGAACCGCCACCAGTTGCTGGAGACGACGGCGGAGAAATTCGACGGTGCGGTTTCCGTGTGGGCGGACGCGGCTTTGCTCGCGCTGGGCGCGCGCAAGGAAGGCAGCCCGGAATCCAGGGAGCTTTCGAAAAAGGCGACGGACCATGGTTGGGAAGACGCGAAGCGCCGGGTGCAATTGTTAGAAGCGGTGCGTGCGGGCAATTTCCGCGGGCTGGATGACAAGGTGGTGGCGGCCACGAAGGACAGCGATGCCACGGTGGCCACGGCGGCGAAGGCCACGGCGGAGGCGCTGAAACTGGTCAGCAAGCAGGAGGACAAGACGCCGGTGATCGGCACGCTGAAGCCGGAGGAAATCATCCCTCTGGTGATGAAGGAAAAGGGCGAGGCCGGTGTGGGCGAGCGCATGTTCAACCGCCAGGGTTGCACGACTTGCCACGCGGTGAGCAAGGATGAGGTGCAGAAGGGTCCGTATCTCGGCAACATCGCGCAGACTTACAAGCGTGAGGATCTCGCGGCGAATATCATCGATCCGGGGAAGACGATCGCCCAGGGCTTCGCGACGGAAATGGTGACGCTGAAGGATGGCACCGGGCAGATGGTTTTCATCACGCTGGAAGGCGCGGAGGAAGTGAAGGCGCGGAACATTGCCGGGCAGGAGTTCACGTGGAAGGCCGCGGATATCGCGAAGCGTGAGAAGCTGCCGATCTCGATGATGCCGCCGGGATTGGCGAGCAGTTTGACGGTGCATGAGTTCGCGAGTCTGCTGGAGTATCTGGAGGGGCTGGCGAAGAAGTGATTTCGCCGCGCGGGGGAAGCGCTTGTTTCACAGGCGCGCCGCCGCCGGTTCAATCTGCGGAGCCCGTTTCGATGACGAAAGCCTGGAGCGCCGCCATCTTCCCATCACGAAATCGCCAGACGTCGCAATAGGATTGCTTAACCACCTTGCCGTCTCCGTCCTTCGTGGTGATTTCGCCCAGCGCCGTGACGAAATCACCCTCCGCGATCAAACGGGTGACCGTGAAGACGGGAGGCGAGCCGGACGATGCTTCCAGATAAGCCCGGACGGCATCTTTTCCTTTCAGGATTTTGTCACCCACATACGTCCATTCGGTGTCATCCGTGCAGTGTGCCAGGAAACCCTCGGTATCGCCCGTGGCGATCGCCACGTTTGCCGTTTCCAGGACTTCCTTCAGATTCACCTGTGTTTGAAGATTTTGATTCTCCGGCATCCGGGAAATTCGTCCCCGGCGTGGAGAAGTCAAGGAGTGCCGGCCTGTTCCGGAAAGAGCCAGGCGAGGATCGGGCAATCCAAGGCCCAACCAGGCCCGGCGGCAACTTCCGGAATGGAATACGACCATTCTCACGGCACATTGCCCCGCGACTCCGGGGTGTTCTGCGGCAGGGGGCCGATCGTGCCGCTCGCCTGCTCGTAGTGGTCGCTTTTTGCCGACGACGGGTAATGGCCTTGGCTCGAAACCGGGACCTGGCTCTTGTCCGCACAGGCTGCCGCGGAAAGGGATGCCGCCACCGCCACCACGCGGATCGACCCGCAGATGGTGCCGTGTTTCTTCTGCAGGGCCGCCACCTCGTCCAGCGAGCAATTCGTCAGGTCGAAGACCTCCTTGCGGCATTTGTTGCAAAAGCGCCCGCCTTCCGTGGCCTCCATGGCGTTGAAATCCATCGGGCACCTGAAGGAAAAATGGCTGACATCGAGTTTCCGGTTCACGGAAAGAAAGGCTGGGTTTTTCCCGGAGGTGTGTCGAGTTCGCAGCTTGGGAAGATCAGGCCAGAGCGCGGCAGGGAAGCGGCTCTTCAGACGGCTCCTGTCTTCGCTGCCGTCGGTACCTCATAGCGCAGCTCCGCAAAGCCGGAACCCACTTGGCGCGTCGAAACCAGGCGAAGCGGCGGGTTTGTGAAACGGCGGGGGAAAAGCGGTTTGCCGCGCCCCAGGGTGACGGATCCGATCTGGACGATGATCTCGTCCAGCAAGCCGGCGTCGTGAAATTGTCCCGCGAGATCGCCGCCTCCGACGATCCAGATGTTTTTCGATCCCGCGGCGGCGCGCATCTCGTGATGAACCGGCAAGACGTCGCCGCGGACCATGCGGATATCGGCTCCCTCGACAAGGGGAAGGGAGCGGCTGGAGAAGACCCAGGCGGGTTGCGTGTAGGGCCACGGCGAGCCCACGGACGAGGCAACCGTTTCCGCATGACGGAGCATCCATTCGTAGGTGGCCGATCCCATGGCCAGTGCTCCAACTTCCGTGATGAAGGAGGGGTAGCTCGTTTCGTTCACGTCGCCCAAGGGGAACAACCAATCCAGGGAGTCATCCTCCGTGGCGATGAATCCATCGAGGCTTGCGGCGGTGTGATATTGGGTCTTCATGGCGGGTGGGGATGTGCGATTTTCGCTGACTTACCCCGGACAGTTGGATCGCGTCAAGCGATGCCATGGCGAACCCGACCTGGGGCCAGATCCGGGAAACTCTGCCCGATTTTGATTGTCCGGATTTCCAACGGGTGATACACAAAAGGTTATGACCGCGAAAACCCTGTGCGTGGCTGTTTCCTCCCTGGTCTTTACCGTGCCCGCCTGCTTCGGGCAGATCGGCGAGTTGAAGGCGCGGTTCGTTTATATCGAGAAGGCGGCGGACGACCCGGCGGAGATTTATACCAACGACGCGAAGGAAAGCGCGCCGGCGGTGAAGCTGCCGGTGTCGGGCGAGATCGCGGGAGAAGCGGTGGCTTGTCCGGTGATCGGCAGGAAGATCGCGCTTTATAAGTCGGACTCGCGCACGGAGCTGATGGCAACGGTGGAGGTGGCTGACGGCGCGACAAGGGAGGTGGTGATCTTCCTGGTGAAGAATCCGAAGCCGGAGGAAGGCGGAGCCTATCTGGCGATGCTGGCGGAGGGGTCGCTGAAGGCGATGCCGCCGGGGGCTTCCTTCTTTGGCAATCTCTCTTCCGGCACCGCGCGGGTGACCCTCGCGGAGGTGCCGAAGGAGCTCGCGGCGGGAAAATCGATCATCGCGAAGCGGCCGGAGAAGCGGGATGATTTCAACATGGCGCCCGTGGTCGTGGAGGTGGAGGACGGCGGGAAATGGAGGAAGATGAAAGAGTCCATGCTGCGTTTCGCGGAGAGCGACCGGTATTTTATCCTGGCGTACCCGGTGGCGGGAAGACCGCCGGCGGTTAAGGTCCTCAAACAGACCCTGGTGACAGAGGCGGCGGGGAAGAAGGGGAGGTGAAGTTTTCATCCCTCATTTTTCCGGGTTGATTCATGAAACTTAAGTAAGATCAGGACAAGCTCATGGGGACCGGTATTTACGGGTCTTCATGTCCAAAATTCTTGCCAATCTACCTGATAGAATGTAGTTAGTAAGCTCGTGAAGCGGTAAAGGATCATGTCAGATTCACATTTTTTATGGGCATTTTTTCTCACTTCGCTTGGTGAGACATTGCTTCCGGGGCCTACCCTGGGGCTTCTTTTTGAAACGCGGGCCAGCCG
>CAXTTX010000487.1:0-4091 GCA_964247045.1 uncultured Verrucomicrobiales bacterium
GATGGAGCGCAGGATCGCCTCTTCCTTCTCACTGTAGTCGATCCGCAACTGCACCTGCCCTTGGCTGTCCTGCGCGGCGATGGCCCGTTTGTAGGTATAAACCATCAGGATGGTCAGGATCGTGCCCGTTGAGAGCACGAGCAGAAGCGAAATATAGCCGGCTTTCCACCGTTTGGCGCGCGAGGTTCTCATTGCTGCATGGTTCCGGAATAGGTGATCTCCTCCTGATAGGGACCCTTGAGCTTCATTCTCAAGACACCCTGTTCAATGGCGAAGGTCACATTGGAGGGAATTTTCGTCACCGCCCACTGCGGGTCACCGAGAACCCCGCTGACCGGCACCACGTAATAATAAAGCCCGTTGCCGCTGCCGCGGTTTTCAAACGAAAGGATGGTCGCCCGCATGGTCCCATCCGGTTGACGGAAGTTCATCACCAGTACCGGCGAGGAGGTCAGGCGCGCATTCGAGCCGGATAGCGCCTCCGAAACCGAGGCGTGCAAACGAAACCGGTCCGCCTTGCCCACCAGGCGGCTGACGTACATGCTGATGACCGGCGCTTCCTCGGTCAGGAAATTCTGGGTTTTGAAAAGCTTTAGGAAGGCCAACTGCTGGTTGAACAGCGCCAGCACCATCGCACCGGTCGCGATACCCATCATGATCGCGATCGTCAGCTCGATGAGGGTGAAACCCCGCCGGATTTTTTTCGGAAGGATTCTCATTGGGAACGCAGGACGGTTCGGGATTTCACGTAGTTCCGCGTTCCCACCTTGTAGGTGACCACGCTCTGCGCCTTCCAGATTTTCATCGCCGCGGGATTTGTTGTCACGGTGCCGGTGCCTCCATCCACCGGATAGTTTCCGGTGTCCGCGATGCGGGTGCGGATCACCGTGCCGTAGATGGGAACGCCGGTGGGAAAGCCGGTCGTGGCGGGCAGGCGCCCGATCTCCACGGTGCTGGTGTTTTTCTGGGGATAAGCCGGCCACGGCGAATCTGAGGCAATCAGGTTCTCAAAGGGAATCCGCTCTGCATAGGCTCGCTCATACGTCATGTAGGCATCCGTCACCGTCTGCTGGAGGATCCACTGACGCGGATGCAGGATATTCAGCGAGAGTTTTAACAAGACCATCCCCAGCACCGTGAGGATCGACAGCCCGATCATCGCCTCCACCATCACGAATCCCCCGCGCAGGGATCGCGCCTTGCGGACCTGCCGGACCTTCCCCAGAATACCCGCATGTCCGCGTGGTTCCGTCCTCTCGCGCCTGCCGCCCTTGTCCTCTGCCTGGCTCCGGCAGAAGCACGCGCGCAGGCCCCGCTGGAACCGCCCTTCGGCCTCCATTGGGGAGATTCTCCGGAAAAGTTGATTACTTGGGCCACCCGACATTCCTTGGATGTTACTATTTCGCTCCCGGGAGATCAACCCGCAATGCGGATCCTCAAAATCGCGCCCCGCAAGGGCTTCCTCCCGGAAACCCAGGCCGGCGCGGTCGAGGGCCGGTTCCTCGCCGGAAAACTCTTTGAACTCACCGTCCACTACTTCGACCCGGAGGCCTCCGCGGACATCATGGAGGCCCGGTTCGAGGCCCTCAAAAAACAGGTCACGCTCGAGCACGGCACGCTCCTCCCCAACCGCCAGGAGCGGAAGGTCGAAGACCAGTTCGTGACTCGGACTCAATCGTTTCATCGGGAGCCGGTTAAGGGCTTGTTCCTGTTGTTGGCTTGCACCGAAGTGGAGGACCTGTTGCGAAAATCGAAGGAATCACGGTTCTCGCTGGTTTATCAGAACAACAACTTCAAGGAAGAGGTGGAGAGAGTTCTCAAGTCGCAATGATCACTCGATGGTCGTGAAGGAGCCGTTCACCTCGATGGTGCGGTCCACGTTGAAGCTGACATAGCCGAGCCGGTCAGTGCCGAAGGGCGTCTGGGTGAGGACTTCCAGGGTCCAGCGTCCGTCGCTGTCGAGAGCCTTGTCAAGGTCGGTCCCCAACAGCGTCGAGGTGAAGTTCTGGGGGACCGAATATTCGGTGAAATTCTTTTGCCCGCCACTGACCTGCTTGCCCGTGGTGCCCAGCACCTGGCTGCCCTTGTAAACCTGCGCGTAGATACCGCAGCCCGGATAGAGATCGTTGTAGGCCACGGTGACCGTGGGCATCGCGTAGCGGATCAACTGGTCCTGGGCGAGGCCGCTGATGGCGGCGGTGGCTACCGGCCAGATCTGGATGTATTGGGACGCGAGTTGCGATTCGGGAGCTTGGTAGTCTGCCAGCGAGAAAACGGAGAAACGCTCTTCCCCGCGGACCTTGGAGCGGTCCGCACCCGCAATGGACGTGAGGGTATAGCTCAGCGTCTGGGTGCCGTTGGCGGCGATGGAAGCCTGCGAGAGCAGGGTGGCCTGGGTGCGATCAAGGCCCACCCCGGTGCCAGTGGTGCCGTAGGACTGGGTGTGACGAAGCAATTTCACGCTCTTCGAGGCAACCGGATCATCGGCGCCGCTCATCAGACCCGCGACCGTCACGTAGGCCGTGAACGGCTGGTCGGCCCGTGTCCGCCGGACCATGGCCGGGAGGTTCTTCGGGACCGGGCCGGTAACCGTGAGATCCTTCCCCCAGGGATCGGCGGAATCGAGTACTACGGTTGCTTGGGGCACATAGGTGCCGACATAGCAGGAATCGAGCGCATAGGGTGTGTTCACACCGTTCAACGACTTGATGGTGGACAGGTCGAATCGCGCGCCGCCGGGATTGATCGCCAGCGCGGAGAGTTGGGAACCGGTGGGCGTGACGGTGGTGGAGTCGCGCATCGTCAGCGTGCCGTCGCCATTGGACTGGAACTGATAGATCCAGTTCGTGTAGGTGGGGTCATCCACGCCGGAAGCCGGCAAGAGGGAGATGAACGCCACAAGGACAGGAAGGATTGCGTGTTTCATGGCTTTTTCGGGGCGAGGTTGGTGGTGGCGCCCTGCTTGCCGGGAGTGGTGGCCGCCGTGGCGGGATCCATGGGGACCTTCAACGGCGCGACGGAGATGGGCCCCCCGGCGAGGGTGGCAACCACAAGATTGCCGCTCTTGACCATTTCCTTCTGGGTTTCCTCACCGATGGCCTCGTTGCCCGCGGCCTGGGTGCGGTTGACTTCTACTGTCGTGATCCAGCCTCGGTTCGTAGCATAGAAGTCCGACCAACCGACGAGACGGGCGGTGGACTTCACGTTCAAGCGGGCGGTGAAAGTAGCGGGCAACTGGATGATCGCCCGTTTGGGAACCAGCGTGCAGAGGCCGTTGAAGGTGATCATGTCGGTTACCTCAAGAATGCCGGGCGGACGGTTGACGACGGAGGGATCCGCTCCTTGCGTCTTCTTCAGGCTTCGCATCGGATCCTCCTGTTCGATCTTGTGCAGGCCCGCGGCCAGTTGGTCATGGGTCGCGGCATCCCGGAACACCGGCTTGGGCCCGGCGGGCTTCGCGGCGGCGGCCTGTTGCCGGGCGGGAACCTGCGCCGCGGCGGCGGCGGCCAGGATGGCCCAGGCGGAGAACGAGAGGAGATTCGTTTTCATGATCAGTTCTTGCGGAAGGTTACCAGCAGCACCATGTCCTGGAGGTCATAGCCAGGATCGGACTTCTGGCTGGCGCTATGGGTCAGCTCCATGAAGACAATGACATCCATCGGACCGATCCGGACCTTCCCGGTGGTGTCCAGATAGGGCCGCAGGAAGCTTTCCAGCGAGGGTGCGTTGTAATCCGGGATGTTCGAGGGAGGCGTGTCGCCGTTGACCAGGGTCCGCACGTTGTCAGTCCCGTCGCTGGACCTGTAAAGATTGCTCCACTCGTTGTTATAGTAGTAGCGCCCACCGAAACGCAGCGGCTTGTTCGCGTCCACGCGGTTGCTGGTCAGGATGGTCGATGTGGACACCGGCGTGAGCGGGTTCACGTTGTTGTTGGTGCCGTAGAAGATCCGCTTGTAGTTGGCGGTGGTGGTGCTGTTGTAGCTCATGACCGCCTCGGTAGGGACGAAGGAGTACCCGCTGCCGCCCGTGGTCACCGTCACGCCGGCGCCCAGGATGCGGACGTCACAGTATAGGTTTTCCTTCGGTGTCAC
>CAXTTX010000488.1:0-3239 GCA_964247045.1 uncultured Verrucomicrobiales bacterium
ATGGTGACGGCGGGGAGCTTGTTGAGGCCTTCCGGGTCGAGCGGGGTAGCGCCGAACTGGTTGAGCCAGCGGTTGACGTTGTCGAGGACGGAGCCGGTGGACAGAGAAACCCAGACTTCGCCCATGCCGCTTTCGCCGAAGCGGTAGTTCAGGATGCGGAATTGGGAGGCGGGAAGCGTCAGCCAGCCCTCGGGCGTGGGGGCCTTGACGGGACTTGGTTTCGCGTCCCTGAAACGTTCGTCGCTGGTAGCCAATAACTTGGGAGAACTATCGCGGGTCGTGGGTGGGCGGGTTTCGGTGACCGTGACTTCCTTTTTTTCCTTGCAGCCGGAAAAAAACACAACGCTGGCGAACAGGCAGGCGGCGCGGATTTTCATGCCCGCCGCAGTAAGCCGGGGCCCCATGCCGCGCAAGTCGAATCGGGCAAGTGTTTGCAGGCCAGACCGCCGGGCAAAAACCCAGGCTCTCCCTTGCGGATGGCGGGGCACGCGGTTACAAGCCCTGTGTGGAAGCCATCCGCTATTTTAACCGCCATACGGGCAAGCTGGAAACCGAACAGGTTTACGGCGAGGGATTCCTGCGCTGGTCCTACGGCAATCCTCTCGGGGCGATCTCGCTGGAGGGCTTCGTCAAACGACCGTTTTTCTCGAAGTGGTATGGCCAGCGGATGAGCACCCAGGCCTCGGCCTCGCGGGTGGCGCCGTTCATTTCCAAGTATGAGCTCGATCCCGCGGATTTCGCGGATGCCCCGGATTCCTACCGCAGTTTCAACGAGTTCTTCTTCCGGAAGTTGAAGCCTGCGGCGCGGCCCGTTGACGGGAATGACGATTCCGTGGTTTTCCCGGCGGATGGCCGCCACCTCGGTTTCCAGCGGGCTTCGGAGATTTCCGGGGTGTTCGTGAAGGGACAGAAGTTTGATCTTGGGAGATTGCTCGGTGATCCGGCGCTGGCGGAGCGGTATGCGGAGGGATCGCTGGTGCTGTCGCGGCTTTGCCCGGTGGATTACCATCGGTTTCATTTCCCTGCCGCGGGGACGCCGGGAGAGGTGCGGATGATCGACGGGCCGCTGTATTCCGTTTCGCCAATCGCCCTGCGCCAGCGGCTTGCGTATCTGTGGACGAACAAGCGGACGATCACGCAACTGGCGACCGAGCGCTTCGGGACGGTGCTTTTGCTGGAAATCGGTGCCACCTGCGTGGGGACCATCCTGCAAACCTTCGTGCCCGGGAAGGCGGTGGAGAAGGGTGCCGAGAAGGGCTATTTTGCCTTCGGCGGTTCTTCCACACTCACCCTTTTCGAGCCCGGAAAGATCCAACTGGAGGCGGACCTGTTGGAAAATTCCTCCCGCCAGACCGAGCTCTACGCCCGGATCGGCAGCCGGATGGGTCGCGCGCTTTCTTGACCTAGCGCCAAAAGCACACACCCTCTGGCACCCCGTTCATGGCCACCACCGCATTCAAAAACCTCGAAGAGCACGCCCGCGAAGCCCTCAAACCCGCCTTGGCCGGCCAGCTTTCTCCCGCCGAGCGGATCGACCTCTACAAGGGCTTTCTGAAAACCGAGGAAAAGCGGATCCTGGTGCATCACCGCTCGGGTGCCGGGGGCCTGGAGATTGCCAAGTCCCGCGCCCTGCTCATCGACCTGATCATCCAGTCGATTTTCACTTCCGCTCTGAATGCCCGCGGCGGGAAAGTCCTGCCGATGGCCTTGGTCGCCACCGGGGGCTATGGCCGGAGCACGCTGAATCCGCGGTCGGACGTGGATATCCTGTTCCTGTTGCCGCGTGCCTCGACGAAGCTGCCGCAGCCCTTGCAGGAACTGGTACAGGAGGTACTCTATCTGTTATGGGATGTCGGTTTCAAGGTGGGCCATGCCTGCCGGTCCATCACCGAGTGCATCGAACAAGCCACCGCCGACCAGGAAAACAAAACCGCGCTGATGGACTCACGCCTGATCGCGGGGGACGAGGAACTGTTTTCCCAGTTCATGGCGCGTTATGAAAAGGACTGCCTGCGCAAGGGCCAATCCGCCTTTTTCGAACTCCGCCGCCAAGACCTCAAGACCCGCCACGAGAAGTCCTCCCACACGGTTTTCCTCCAGGAGCCGAACGTGAAGGAAAGCTGCGGGGGGATGCGCGACTATCAGAACATCCGCTGGGTGGCGCAGGTGAAGCGTGGCAGCACGGGGCTGAAGGATCTGGTCGAGGCGAAGCTGCTGACCACCTCCGCGTGCAAGGAGATGGAGGAGGCTTACGATTTCCTCCACCGTGTCCGCAACGAGCTGCACTACCACACCGAGAAATCGACGGATCAATTGACGCTCTTTCTCCAAGGCGTGGTGGCCACCGCTTTCGATTACCCGCAGAAAAGCATCCTCCGGCGCACGGAGGCCTTCATGCGGGACTACTACCGGCACACGCGCAACCTTTACCGCCACGCGTCCTCGATCATGGAAACCTTCCAGATCGAGAGCGAGGATGAATCGGCCGAAGGGCTGCGTTCGTTCCTAACGTTCCGGAAGAAGAAGCGGGAGGAGTTCGATGGTTTCATCGCGCGGGATGGGCGCATCTATCCGGCCAATGCGGAGATTTTTCAAGAGGACTCCAGCCGGTTGATGCGCTTGTTCCAGCATTGCCAGCTCCGGAGCCTGCAACTGAGCCCGCAGATGCGGAAGCTCGTGAAGGCGAACTGGGAACTGGTGGACCGCACCTTCCGCTACGCGAAGGCGAACCGCCTGACCTTCCAAGCCATCCTCGAAAGGAAGGGCGAAGTGGCCGTGGCGCTGCGGATGATGCACCGGGTCGGCTTCCTCGGGCTGTATCTGCCGGAATTCGGGGCGCTGGATTGCCTGGTGCAGCACGAGTTCTTCCATCGCTACACCGCGGACGAGCACACGCTGCGACTCGTTGACCAGTTCGACACGCTGCTGGAAACGAACGAGACACGGCGCGGGATTTACCGCAGGCTTTTCCATGAGATCCAGGATCCTTATGCGCTTTATCTGGCGGCGATCCTCCATGACACCGGGCGGGCGGAAAACGTCCGCGAGCACATCGACGGCTCGACGATGCTGGCGGCAAGGCTGTGCAGCCGCCTCCAGATCCAAGGGGAGCGGCGCAAGCTGATCATGTTCCTGGTGGACAACCACCTCACCTTCTGGCGGACGGCTACCACGCGGAACCTGGACGATCCGGAGGTGATCGGTGAGTTTGCCGCAATCGTTAAGAATTCGTCGAATCT
>CAXTTX010000488.1:3249-4087 GCA_964247045.1 uncultured Verrucomicrobiales bacterium
GTTCCTTTTCACCTTCGCGGACTCGAACGCCACCTCGCCGGATGGCTGGACGGGCTGGAAGGAGAGCCTGATGCTCCAGCTCCACAGCACGACGCGCACTTTCCTCGCGAACGGCCGGGAGAAATATTCGAAGATCCTAGATGCGGACCGGCTGGCGCTGCGCGACGAGGTGATCGGCATGATGCGTGAGGATTATCATCCGGACGTGTTGCGGCATTTCGAGCGGATGCCGGCGCCGGCGTTCCATTTCCGGCAGGCGGCGCATATCGTCACGCAGGTGAGGACAGTGCGGCACTTCCTGCAACGCGAGGAAGACACAAAGGATCCGAATGCGTCGTGCATCAAGTGGATCGACCACACGGACAAAGGCTATACCGAGCTGGTCCTCGCGACGCGGGACAAGCCGCTTTTGTTAGAGAAGGTGTGCTGCGCGCTGGCGTCGGAACAGATCAACATTCTTTCGGCGGATTTGTTCACCCGGACGGACAAGATCGTGGTGAATATTTTCCGCGTTTGTACGACGAACTTCGAACCGGTGTCGGGGGCTTCGACGCGGAAACGTTTTCTGGATACGTTCGAGTCGATCCTGGGGGCGGAGAATTACGAGCCGGAGAAGTTTTTGAAGCGGAAGGTGAACTTCCTGAAGCCGAGGTCGGACAGCGGGGTCAGTGTTCCGGTGCGGGCGTACGTGAGCAATGATTTGCACCCGGTTTGCACGACGGTGGAGATCCAGGGGCTGGACCGGATCGGGTTGTTGCACGACCTTTTCCATACGATCAATTTGTTTTTTAATGATACGGCGAACACCGAGATCTACACCAGGCTGGCTCTCACAAGA
>CAXTTX010000489.1:0-4082 GCA_964247045.1 uncultured Verrucomicrobiales bacterium
AAGGGGCACGATCCGGGCGGTTGTCGATGGGCGCGGAGCCGTCGCTCTCGAAAGGGTTCGTGTTGTCGCCGAGGCTCAGGTAGAGCAGGCCGTCCGGGCCGAATTGCAGCGAGCCACCGTGATGGCAGATGCGGTCGTGCCGCTCCGCGGGGACTTCCAGCAGGACCAACTCGGAGGACAGGTCCAGCCTGCCGTCCTTCAGTTGAAACCGGGAAAGCCGCTCCGCCAGTTTCTCCGGTGCGCTGTAAAACAGGAAGACCCGCTGGTTTTTCGCGAAACCGGGATCGAGGGCGATTCCCTGCAAGCCATCCTCCACAGCGGAGTTGCTCTTCGGGTCGGTGGCACGCAATGCGGAAACCGGTAGGTCGCCGATCTGGAAAATTCCGCCGGTCGACGGACGATAACGGAAAATCCGGCCCTCCCGCTCGACAAAGTAGATGTCCCCGTCCGGAGCCACCGTGAGCGACATCGGGTCATGAAAACCCTCGGCCACGGTATCCTTGCGAATGGGCCCGGCGCAGGCGGTAGCGGCGCAAAGCAGGGCGAGCGGGACGAGTCTTCGCATGGGGTGGACTACGGAGCGATACCGCGGGTTTTTCAGTCAGAGTGATTTGGGAAAATCAATCGAGGGCGAAGAGTTCGCCGGGCGGAGCTTTTACCGTGTCGGAAGGCTTCGCGTGGGCAGGGATTTCTTCCTCCGCAGGAGTTTCCAGCACGGCCGGGACATCCACAACGGCAACAGCCTCCTCGACGGCCGGGGCTTCCGCAACCGTGGGGGGCTCGGTTGCTTCGGTTTCCTCGACTGCCGGTTCGGGTGAGGAGGTTTCCGAAACGACCGGAGGAGCCTCCGGAACGTCCTCTTGAATATCCTCTTGAACGACTGCGGGAGCCTCTTCCGCGGGAGAAATTTCGGGTTCTGCCTCGGGAAGGGTCTCCGCCAGTGCCGGTTCGACCACTCCGGCGATGGGAGCGATGGCGGTCACTGGAAGAACCGCAGCAGCGCTTTTCTTCCGGTTTTCTTCCAGCAGGCGCAGGACTTCCGCCTTGGCGGCGGCGACACGGTCCGAGTCACCCACCGGAGCGGCCTTCACCACCGCCGGTGCGGTTGCAGCGTCCTTCGAGTTCGCGAAGCGGGTCTTGATCTTTTCCAACTCCTCGATGGCGTTCGCCTCGCGCTTTCTCAATTCACCGGCGTAGCGGGTCGCGTTCGCCACGGATTCCCTCAGGCGCTCGATTTCATCCTGCAGAACGGAGGATTCGTCCGGTCGGCTCTGGAGCACGGCCAGTTCCTCGCGGGCCTTGGAAAGTTCGTTTTGCAGCGTGAAACCGCGGTCTTTCTGCGCCTTGTCCGCCTCGTTGGCCCGGGTGTTGAGGACTTTGAGGTTTTCCTGGATCTTTTTCAGATCCACTTCAAGCGCACCTGCACGCCTGCTTTCCGTTGCCAGGGATTGGCGGGCGGTTTCCAGTTCGGAGAGAGCTTGCTCATGGCTTTGGCGAGCCACCGAGGCGGTTTTCAATTCCTCCAGTTCGGCCTTGAGGGCCTTGTTCGCCGCTTTCGATTTCTCAAGGGTGGCCTCCAGGTTCTTTGCCCGGTCCTGGCCGCTTCTTTCGGCAACGGGAGAGGCCTTCGCCGGAGCGGGCTTGGCGGAACCCAGGCCGCGAATCCACCAGCCGATGAAACCGCAAATGGCGGAGATCACGGCGATCAGTGGCAGGGCCTTGGACAGGTGTTGGAGCATTTCTGACATGGTAGCTGGGGAAATTGGGGCGGGGAGGCCAGCCACTATTGCGGCTGGATCGGAACGGTCAACTGCATTGCCATGTCGATTTTCCGGGGCATGATGCGGTTGTGTTTCGTCTCATCGGCAGGGCCGCCATCGATTTCCTCGTCTACCTGGGGGAAATCGCCCGGCTGGTTGCCTCGGTGTGGGACTCGCTCGTCCACGGGAAAATCCGCAGCCGGATGGTGATGGAGCAGATCGCGGAAACCGGCTATCGTTCGCAGCCGGTGGTGATCGTGACCGGGGCCTTCACCGGCGCGGTTCTGGCGGCCCAGGCGCTTTTCCAATTCAAACCGCTCGGCCTCGAAACGGGTGGCGGGGCGCTGGTGAGCGTGGCCATGCTGCGCGAACTCGGGCCGTCCGTGACGGCGATCATGCTCGCGGGGCGCGTCGGCGCGGCGATGGCGGCCGAGATCGGGACCATGAAGGTGACCGAACAAATCGATGCCCTGCGCTCGATGGACGTCCATCCCACCGACTACCTCGTCACGCCACGCTTCCTGGCGATGCTGGTTTCCATGCCTTTGCTGATCGCCGAGTCGGCAGCCTTTGGCATCCTCGCCTCGCTGGCCATCGGCACCGGTCCCTTCCATGTGAACGGTGCCTACTGGATGGACCAGATGAACAAACACACCGGCAGCTCCGACGTCGTGATCGCCATGCTCAAGGGCCTCGTCTTCGGCATGTTGATTGTCCTCATCTCCTGCCACCAGGGACTCAAGGCGGACCAGGGCGCGGTGGGCGTGGGACGCGGGACGACACGCGCGATGGTCTATTCCTCGCTGGCGATCCTGATCGTGAATTTCTTCCTCACGCTCGCCATGAGCATGGTGTTCCCGACGGGGGCCTCGGGTGGTTAGATCGTATATTCCACGCCCGGCTCCGGGACGATGACCTCCGTGCCGGGGAGGCGGCGGGTGATCTCCTCGCGGAACCATTCGACGGCGCCATCGTCACCATGAACGAGGAAGGTCTTCTTCGGTTTCACCTTGAAGATATAGTCGGCGATCGCGTCACGGGTGGAGTGGCCGCTGAAGTCGAAGACGCGGGTCTCGCAATTGAGTTTCACCGGTGGATAGGCGGGATCGAGAAGGATGGAATCGCCGGGTTTGGCGGCGCGGATCTTACCGCCGGGCGTGTCGGGATCGGCATAACCGACGAAGAACAGCCCGTGTTTGGCGTTTTCAAGCACGCCTTGGCGGGCGAAGGCGTTCGAGACGGTTTTCTCCGACATCATGCCGCTGGAGAGGGCATAGATGCAACCGGCATGGAAGGGAATGGGCCCCTTGCGCTTGCGGTTTCCGGACTCGAGTTCCATGTCCTTGAGGAACTTGAAATTCGGCAGGTGGCGGCGGGACGAGGTGCTGAACCGGTCATACACCTGGGTCATCTTCGTGCTGAGCCCGCCGATATAGACGGGGGTTTTTTTCGGGATCAGTCCCTCCGCCTTGAAGCGGTGGAGCATGCCGAGGACTTCCTGGGTTTTGCCCATGGCAAACACCGGGATGAGCACGGAGCCCTTGCGGGCGAGAACCTTGCTGATGGCGTCTGCCAAGGCGTCCTCCTCCTCCTGCCGGGTGTAGCCGGGATCGCGGGCCTGTTCGCCGCGGGTGGTTTCGACGATGAGGGCGTCGACATGGTCTTCCGGGAACAGCGCGCCTTTCTGGAGGGTGCTGTGCTCGAAGTTCACGTCCCCGGTGTAGAAGATCTTTTTCCCTTCCGCCTGGATGGTGACACCGACGGAGCCGAGGATGTGACCCGCGTCATGGAAGGTGGCCCGCATGGAACCCTCGTGGTCGAGATCGAAGGGCCGCTCGATGCCGCGGACCTCGAAGGTTTCCTCGATGCTGTCGAGTTCCTTGTGGTCGAAAAGGGGGTATTCGGCGATGCCCAGTTCTACCCGCTTCGACTGCATGACGTTCACGGAATTGTGAAGCATCGCCGTGGCCAGTTCCGCCGTTTCGGGGGAAAGGAAGACCTTCGCCTGGGGCTGGGCCTGCAGGAAAACGGGCAAGGTGCCCACGTGGTCGAGATGGGAATGGGTGATGATGATCGAATCCGCCGACCCGGGTTCCAGGAAATCGTAATGGGGAATCGCGTCCAAGCCGTCGTGTTTCGGGTGCATGCCCGCGTCCAGCACCACCTTCGCCGAAGCGGTTTTCAGCAGGTAGGAATTCGCGCCGATCCCGGCGTGGCGACAGAGGCTTTTGAAAATCATGGAAGGAACGGGCCGCGCGGGGGCGGCAGGCGGACCATGGGGACGAGTTTATCCCCTGTCAACCCGTCGGCGAAAATGGAACC
>CAXTTX010000490.1:0-4072 GCA_964247045.1 uncultured Verrucomicrobiales bacterium
GAAATGGAAATGCAGCGCGGCCTTTCCTCCAGCCGCAAGCGCATCGAAACCCGCCTCATCGTGAAGAATGCCGCCGGTGCCTACGGCGTCAGCTACCGCTGGAATGACGCCGGCACCGAGGCCTTCCTCGTGGCCGATGGCGGCGACAACTTCGTCCTCAATATCACCAACAACGGTAATCCCGTCCCGCAAACCTGGCGCATTCCCAGCCGCGCCGAGTGCATGATCTGCCACACACCCCAAGCCGGCCACGCGCTTTCCTTCAATACCCGCCAGCTCAACCTCGAAAATGAAATCCTCGGCATCACTGGCAACCAATTGGTCACCCTCCGGAATCAGAACTATTTCACCAATGACCTTGGCTCTCCGAATCTCCTGCCCCGCCACTCGGCTCCCGGTGACACCTCCACCTCCGTGGAGGCCCGCGTCCGTTCCTACCTCGCGGTGAATTGCAGCTATTGCCACAAGGCTGGCGGCAGCGCCCCCACCGCATGGGATGGCAGTGCATATCTCGCCTTGGAACAAACCGGCCTCGTCAATGGCATGGCCGCCAACTCCGGCACCGATCCGCTCAACCGCCTCGTCGTCCCCGGCGATCCCCTCCATTCAATCGTCCTCAACCGCGTCGCCGTCACCAACGGCTTCACCCGCATGCCTCCGCTCGCCAGCAATGTCATCGACCAGGCAAACGTCGACCTCCTCACCACCTGGATCAATGGCGAGTTGGCAACCCGCCAGACCTATCCTGCCTGGCGCGCCGCCCGCTTCGAACCGGACGAAGATCCCTCCGGCGACCCCGCCTTCGATGCCGACTCCGACGGCCTGTCCAACCGCGCCGAATTCCTCCTCGGCACCGATCCTCTCGATCCCATGAGTTTCTCAGGCCCCGTCCTCGCGCCTGAGGGAGAGGGACACACCCTCGGCTTCACCCTGCCGCCCAACCGCTCCTTCACCATCGAAACCTCCGCCGACCTCGGCCAATGGACCCCCTGGGACGTCCCCGGCAACGCCGGAACCCCCGCCGCCGGCGGCCCCCTCCAATTCCCCGTCGATACCACCGAAGGACTCCGCTTCTTCCGCCTCAACATCCGCGAGAACTAACAGCCTTTTCAAAGGCAGGGAGCTTTATCCTTGAAGGTCCGGATGGGGCAGGCCACCCGGAAACTAACGGGTCAGGGTCCCTTGCAAGGCCTCACGATGGGTGTTGGCCACGGCAAATCCCCGCGCCGGTCATTTCCGGACGCGGGCACACCGCCTAACACCTCACTCCGGGTCCCCGTTCCATCTCCACCCCGGGTGCTTCACATACGCCAGCGCCTCTTCCGAACGGATCCCCTTCGCCGCTTGCTGCACCAGGGCCGCCCGTCGCTGCTCCCATAGCTCCGCCTCCTTCGCCGGAACCTTGTATCTCTTCTTGAAGGGCACCTTGTTCCCCACAAGCATCACCAGGAATCCTTCCAATCCGAAGTTGCTCGTCGATTGCGGCATCCGGTACCGGCAGAACCCCGTCGGCCCGTTCTCCTCATAGAACTCAAGCAGTTCACCCGATCCCGAGACATCCGCCTCCGCCCGCACCTGCTTCCAGAACGGTGTGTCCAGCAGCCCGTTGAACTTGTAATGGATCGCCAGGAATTCCTTGATGTCCATCCACTGCTTGTGCGTCGCGTCGTTGAACAGGTCCCGCATCGAAGGTGTCGGATCCAGGTCGTTGTGCAGGAAAAAATTCACCAGCATTTCGACATTCGCGCAAAGGATCATGATCGCCGTGGATTCCAGCGGCTCCACAAATCCGCCCGCGTTCCCCATCGCCACCACATTCTTCACCCACTGCCGCTTGAAACACCCGGAGCGGAATTTCACGATCTTCGGCTCGGTCTCAACCCTCGGATTCTTCCGGTGGAATTCCTCCCTGGCATCGTCGTCGCTGATCGCCTGCGAGCAATACACGTAGCCGCGGTTGATCAGCCTCTCGTGGTCGATCCGCCAGGCCCACCCGCTGTCCATCGTCTCCGCCGTGGTGTAGGGCTGGATCGGCTCGTCATTCCCCCGCATCCACCCGCCGATCACCGCGCGGTCGCAGAACAGCGACTTGTCAAAACTCACCCACGGCTCCTCCAACACCTTCCCGAGCAACTCGCTGCGGAAGCCGCTGCAATCGATGAAAAAGTCCGCCTCGATCCGCTGGCCATCCTCCAGGTGGATCGCCGTGATCCCATCCGGTCCTTGGTCGCAACCGTTCATGTCGCCTTCCGTGAACTCCACTCCATGTTCCCGCGCCACGATCTCCATGATTTCGATGAACTTCACGTTCTCGATGTGGAAAGCATGCCAGCCATGGATGTCTGGCGCGCCATTCGCCTGCCTCGGAAACGCCATGTCCTGCCGCATCAGCGCACCCGGCAGGCCGATGTTCTCGAACTTCTCGTCGCAATAATACCCGGTCGGTTTCTGCACATCTGGCCAGTGCGTGTCCAATTGCGGCTCGAACGAATAGTCGAAACGCCCGCGCGCTCCCCACAGGAACTTGATCCCCAGTTTCCACGTCGGCTGCGCCAGTTCGTAGAACTTCTTCCGGGATATCCCCAGATACTCGAACAGGTGTTTGGGAAAGTTCGGCGTCGTGCTTTCACCGACGCCGATCACACCGATCTTCTTGCTCCGGACGACCCGGACGTTGAGTTGCGGAATTTTACGTTTGATGGAAATGGCAGCGAGCAGCCCGGCGCTGCCTGCCCCGAGGACAAGAACGTTCTGAATCATGGATGAAGGGTTTTGCGATAATGGGTTTGGGGAGAACGGTGACCATGGGATAGTCGGTTCCCCCCGCGGGATCAATCGTAAATGGGCGGTGATTGCACTTTGCGGTAACTGAATAGGCATTTGTGCGTTTCGCAATCTCCCGCCGACCTCCAGATCCCCTCCAAGACCCCGCCGCCCACCATTTTTTGGCCGTATTCACAAGGCTTCCGCGCACTCCATGAAATTTGTCTGTGTCAGGCATCCTTCCTGCGAATAGCGCGGTGCCGGAAACCGCGTGACCGACCTCCATGACCGCCAACCTTCCACCCTCCAGACATCGCGATCCCGCCGGGACGATCCAAGGAGTGCTTGTGCTCGTGTTCATCCTCGTTCCCGCCTTCTTCGCTTTGCACTTGGAACAGCGCTCCCGCTACTCCGTCATCAATGAGTTCCGCAATGCCCGCGGCTACATCCTCTCCAAGATCGACAGCGCAGTTGAACGAACCGATCTCGATACCCTCCTTCACCTCGATAAGAAATACGCCTCCACCGTCCCCGACAAAGACTTCAAGAACCGCCTGCACGAGGCCGTTGCCCGGGTAACTGCCAAGGAAACCCAGATGGAGCTCGCGGTCTCCCGACACCTCGACCTCGAGCGTCATACCCAGGAAGTCAGCATCCGCCCCGACCTGCGGCGCCCGCAGCTTCCAGAACGGGACAACGCCGCCCAGCAACTCTCCGTCCTCCCTCACTGATTCCAGTCCTTGGACTGCGGCAGCCCTGCTGCGCCCTCCATCTACCTTGTAGCGGCGCTCTATGAGCGCCCGTGGTTTTCTTCGGGTCTCGCCGGTGGTTTTCTTCGGGTCCTTCCACGCGTTTGCCTTCCGGTCAAACATCCCTCCTTGCAATTTGCACGCCTCCTTCTTGCAAAACCGGAACCAATCCCTCACCCCCGTCCTCCTCCAAGGCCTCACAAACCCTTGTATAACCGTCGTTCCTCGGCCTTGGCCCGCTCCCTGCAAAGAGAACAGTGAACGGCGAACACCATGTTTTGCCATCAACCCACCTGAACCATGAAATCTCATTTCACCAGACCTGTTGTCCTCGGCACTCTCGCTCTCGCCTTGGGAATCTTCCTTCCAAGCTGCGCCGATCCCTACGCCTACGGAAACACGCAACGTCCCAATCCCACCGCCGCCTATCCGGCCCCCACCCCAAGTTATCGCCCTGGCTACGAGGTTCGCGCCCTCCCACCGGGCTATCGCACCGAGGTCATTTCAGGCACCCAATACTACGCCTCCAACGGCGTCTACTATCGTCCTCGCTCCGGCCG
>CAXTTX010000491.1:0-4059 GCA_964247045.1 uncultured Verrucomicrobiales bacterium
CGACTTGGAACAACTATTCCATCGGTGCCTTGCAGGCGGCCATGCGGCTCGACATCGCCGGGGTGGCGAGCGCGACCGACGCGACACCGACGCTTCTGAACTTCTCCTATCTCCAAACCAACGGCAGCCGGATCACGACTCCCATGAAGATCGCGTTGAACTCGGCGACCATGACGACGCTGCCCGCGGGTTTCGTGCAAATCGCCAACGAGAACTCGAGCTATACCTTCACGGACACGGTGGACGTGGCCTATGGGGAAAGCGGTGGTTACACTTTCCGGAACGGAGTGACGGGATCCATTAACTTCAGCAATGCAACCTTTGGCGACCCGTTGGTGGGCACGGTCAAAAAAGGCTACTGGCGGCCTTCGTCTCCTTTCGGCCTCAAGAACCTGGCAAACGGGCAAATGTGTGTTGCCCTTTATCCGGAGCGCGTCGCTGCGTTCCTGACCCGTATCGGTGCCGGCAACACGACCCTCAACAGTTCCATCGTGGTGAACGTGGATTATACCAGCACTGGCCTGGCGAACGCCTCGAAGAAGCCCAATATCCCCTGCACGGCGACGGACTACGGCCTGGTGCTGCGGGAATGCGGCAACTTGACTAGCTTCACCAAGGTCTTCTCGCTGGTGAGCAACCTGCGGCTTTATATCGGGGACGATTTCAAGATCACCCAGGCGACGCCGCCCACCGGCTACACGCCGGCCAGCGGCACCTACTATCCACCCTGCTCGCTTTTCTCGCCTGAGAAACGCTATGGCGTGGATGTGGACCCCTTCGCGGTGACCCTGAAGGGCCAGGTGGGTTCGCTGGCAAGCGACACGGTGACAAACGCGGTGAGGCCGCTGGACTCCAAGACACTCAGTGGTGCGACGATCGCCTCCAACCGGATCACCGTGAACCTGCGTGCGATTCCCCATCCGGCGGAATTGCCTCCGATCACGATGATGAACTGGCTGATCCTGCTGGAGGAACGGCGGAAGGAATATTACTAACGGGTGCCGCGAAAACTCCTTCCGCAGGCGGAGGGAGTTTTGCAATCAGTCGGCGTAGAGGATGCGTCCGCAGTCCTCGCAGCGCGTGATTTCCTTGCCAGTCTGGACCTTCATCACGGTGGAGGCGATGAGCTTCATGTGGCAGCCGCCGCATTTGCCATCACGCAGGGGGGCGATGGCGAGTCCGTCCTTGGACTTCATGAGGCGGTCGTAAAGGGGCATGATATCCGGAGGCACATCGGCGGAGAGTTTTTCCCGCTCCGCGCGGGCCTCGGTGCGGTCGGCGATCATGCGGGCCTGCCTTTCGGCGATGCTCGCCAGATCTTCATCGATCAGCTTGGAGGTGTGTTTCATCGCGACCTCGGCAGCGTTGAGTTTCGCGCGGGCGGCGTCCACCTCGTCCATGGCTTCGAGTTCACGGGTCTCGAAATCGTCGAGTTCCTTTTCGTAACGGGTGACTTCATGGCCGAGAGCGACGAATTCCTCGTTCTTGCGGGTTTCGAACTGCTGGAGCTTGAGGCGCTTGATGGTGGTGCGGCGGGTTTCGGCGTCGAGTTCGATCTTTTTCACGCGCAGTTCGGCATCCAGGAATGCCTGCTTTGCCTTGGCAACGGCGTCCTTGTCACCGGCGAGCTTGGTCTTCGCGCGGGCCTCGTCCTGGGGGAGCTTTTCGAGATCTTTCGCCAAGGCGAGGAGGCGTCGGTCCCGGTCCTGGAGAATCAATAGCGCGCGAACATCATCTTGCATGACCCATGGGTTAAACGCCAGCGCGGCCCGCGGCAAGGATTGCTTGCTGTCAAGGTTTGGCCGGACGCAGGGATTTCCCCAGCGCGTCGGTGGCATAGATACCGACCGCCAGCCAGATGAGGGCGAAGGAGCAAAGGCGGGTCGTGCTCATGGCCTCCCCATACATCAGCCAGCCGATGAAAAATTGAATTGTCGGGCCGATGAACTGGAGGATTCCCAGGGTGGTGAGGCGGATGCTCCGGGCGGCATGGCTGAAAAGCAGCAGCGGCAGCGCGGTCGCAATGCCGGTGCCCGCGACGAGTGCCGCGTGCAGCCAACTGCCGCCAAAGGCCTCCGGTATGCCAGAACTGTGGAAGACCAGCCAGCCGAGGGCCAAGGGGGCAAGCAGGATGGTTTCCACCGAGAGCCCGGTCAGAGCGCCAAGCGGTGCGCGTTTTCTCACTACGGCGTAGAGGGAAAAGGTGACGGCCAGGATCACCGCGATCCATGGGAAATGGCCGGCGGCGGGAAGCTGGATGCAGACACCGCCCAACGCGATGACAATGGCGACGAGCTGCCAGCGGCTGTTGGTTTCGCCAAACCAGAGCGCGCCGAAGAGCATGTTGAAAAAGGGATTGAGGTAATAGCCGAGGGCGGCGTCGATGATGTGGCCGTTGAGTGTGGACCAAACGTAAAGCAGCCAGTTGGACGCGAGGAGCGTCCCGGAGAGCAAATGCCAGACAAGGGCGCGGGGGGATTTGAAGGCCGCGAGCAATGCCGGTCCCTCGCCTTGCCGCCAGAGGACGGCCAGCAGCAGGACCAGCGACCAGAGGGTGCGCTGTGAGACGATCGACTGCGGGGGCAGAAAGGCCAGGAGCTTCCAGAAAATCGGCAGGATTCCCCACAGGAAAAACGCGGTGATTGCCGCCGAAACACCTGATCGTGAGGAATCCACGCGCGGAAACTGCCCGCTGCTGGCGGGGGCCGGAAGCGAAATTTTCAGGCCGGGTGGTTTGGGATTTGAAATCCGCGGATTCGCTCCATCCTACGCGCATGTCGTCCGAACGCCTGTCGATTCCCCGCTACGCGATGGCCCTCGCGCATGTCGCCAGCCTGCGCTCCGAGGATCCCTATCGCAAGGTGGGCGCGGCGGCGCTGGATTTCGACAACCGGGTGATCGGCACGGCTTACAATGGCCTGGCACCTGGCTACAACCCGCCGGCGGAATTCTGGGACGACCGCGACGCGCGGCAAAAATTCATGCTCCACGCGGAGGTGAACTTGTGCAGCCTTTTCCGTCGCGGCGAGGCGAAGATCGTGGCGACGACGACGATGCCGTGCACGGCGTGCATGCAGACGCTGTGCGCCTATGGGATCAAGGAGGTGTATTACCGGGAGATCTATCATGTCTCGGATGCGCCGGAGATCGCGGCACTCTATCAGGTGAAACTGGAGCAGGTGGCGGACTATCCGCAGCCGGGGTAGGGGACGACGGTGGATTCAGAGATGGATCTTTTCGCCCCCGGCGGCAGCACTTTGATAGATGGCCTCGATGAGGGCGACGGCCTTGCGTGCTTCGCAGGCGGAAGTCGCGGGCGGGCGGCTCTCGTGGATGGCGGACACTACCTCCTCGAAGTTCCGCCGGTGCTGGTGGAACTGAATGGCCTTTGGATCATTGGCACCGAGGGCGGGCTGGGTTCCGCGCATAAGGGTGGACTTGATTTCCGCGTCGCCGGGCAGCGGATTCTTGAAGTCCCATACCTCGAACGTCTCATCCGCCAGGAAAACCGAGCCCTCCGTGCCGCAGATCTGGACGCGGGCGGGGTGGCCGGACTCGGACCACGAGCAGGTGGAACCCTCGATGACACCGCGGGCGCCGCTTTCAAACTCCAGGATGGCGACGGCCATGTCTTCCACCTCGATGCGTTCGTGGGCCAGGCAGTCCACGTCGGCACGGACCGATTTGACTGGACCGGCCAGGTGGAGCAGGGCGTCGATGGTGTGGATGCCTTGGTTCATGAGCGCGCCGCCGCCGTCGAGGGCCCGGGTGCCCCGCCATTCCGCGGAGTCGTAGTAGGCTTGGTCCCGGAACCATTTGATGTAACAAGAGGCCGAGGTCAATTCGCCGAAACGACCGGAATCGCAGGCGGCCTTGAAGGCATCCATGGCAGGATTGAAGCGTCGGTTGAGGATCGCCGCGAGAGTTTTGCCGCTGGCTGCCGCCGCTCCCATCAAGGCGTCAATACGGGTCGTGGAAATCTCCAGGGGCTTCTCGCAAATGACATGTTTCCCGGCCCGCAGCGCGGCCAGCGCGGGCTCCAGATGGGCGCCCGAAGGG
>CAXTTX010000492.1:0-4058 GCA_964247045.1 uncultured Verrucomicrobiales bacterium
CGGGCGCGGAAGACCGCTTCCTGAAATTCCTCTCGCCGGAGTGGATGGCGATGCTGGCCCATACGACGACCGAGGCCAAGCGACTGGGCCTGCAAGTGGACATGACCACCGGCACGGGCTGGCCTTTCGGCGGTCCGCAGGTCACTCAGGAGATGGCCTCGCACGGGCTGAAGATCATCCGGCAAGAAGCAACGGGCGGAGTGAAGGTGAGCCTCACGTTGCCACCGGGTGAGATCATCTGCCTGAAGGCCACGGGGGATGGAGAAAAGTCCATCGACCTCGCGGGAGAGGTGAAAGATGGCAAGCTCGACTGGCAACCGCCGGATGGGACCTGGAAGATCACCGGCCTTTGCTCGCCCGCCGCCATCCAGAAGGTCAAACGCTCCGCGCCCGGCGGCGAAGGCAATGTTCTCGATCCTTTCTCCGCGAAATCCATGGAAGAATACCTTGCGGGTTTCGATGCCGCGTTCAAAGGCTTCTCCGCGCCGATGCCGCGCGCGCAGTTCCATGATTCATTCGAATACTATGGCGCGGAATGGACGCCCGATTTCGCGGCGCGCTTCCAGGCGGCGCGAGGTTACGACCTCCGCGATCAGCTCGCCGCCTTCACCGGCACCGGGGATGCGGATACGGTGGCACGGGTGAAAGCCGACTATCGCGAAACGCTGGACGAGCTCCATCTGGAATATCTCAAGCGCTGGCACGACTGGTCAAAAGCGCATGGCGGCATCACCCGCAACCAGGCCCACGGCTCGCCGGGCAACCTGCTGGATCACTATGCGGTATCCGAGATCCCCGAGACGGAAATCTTCAGGAAGGTCGAGGAGGCGCAGATTCCCATGATGCGCTTCGCCGCCTCCGCGGCAAATACCAGTGGCAACGGATTGGTCAGTTCCGAAACCTTCACCTGGCTCGATGAGCACTTCCGGGTCACACCCGAAAAAATCAAGGAGGCGGCGGACCACGTGTTCCTCAGCGGGGTCAACCACCTGTTCTTCCATGGCATTCCGTATTCTCCGCAAGATGCGCCCTGGCCGGGGTGGTTGTTTTACGCGTCCACGCACCTGGGAGAGAACGGCGGGCTGTGGCGGGATTTGACGGCATTCACCGGGTATCTCCAGCGTTGCCAATCCATCCTGCAAGAGGGCAAGGCGTCCTCGGACGTGCTGCTCTATTTCCCGGTTCATGACATCTGGCACAACACCTCGGAGAAGCTGCCGCTGCTGACGGTCCACAACCAGGAGGAGTGGCTGTGGCCGACGGCATTCTATCAGACCTCGCTGGAGCTTTGGAAAAGCGGGGTCACCTGCGACCATGCCAGCGACCGCATGCTGGCCCGTGCCACGGTGCGGGACAAGAAGTTGGTTCTCGGCAACCAATCCTATGCGGCGATCATCCTTCCGGGAGTGAAACACCTGCCGGTGGAGACCTTGGAACGCATTCTCCGTTTCAGGGACGAAGGGGTGCCGGTGGTGATCCAGGGAGCTTGGCCGGCCGATGTGCCGGGCTTTTACAGACATGAGGAACGGCGGGCGGCATTGATGGCGATGGTGGCGCGCGCGGTGGCGGATCCGGGGATCTATCAGGCGCAGGGCGGTATTCATCCGGTCCTGGATTCGCTGGGGATAAGGCGGGAAAGAATGACGGACTCGGGTTTGAGGTTCGTCCGGAGGGAACATGCGGAGGGGTTCCATTACTTCATCGTGAACCGCGGGGAGAAGACGCTTGAGGAATATGTGCCGCTGGGCACCCCGTTTGAAAGCGCCGTGGTTCTCGATCCGTGGCACCCGGACAGGTCCGGTTTGGCGGTCAAGAAAGGTTCCTCGGTCCTTCTGCGTCTCGTGCCGGGACAATCGCTGGTGGTCAGGACCTTCACCCAGCGCAAGGTCGAAGCCCCCACCTGGACATCCATAGGCGTGAAGTCGCGGATCATTTCCATCGAAAACCCTTGGAAGATTGAATTCGTCGCGGGTGGACCGGTCCTTCCCGGAGCCGTCTCCGGTGTGAAGCCCGGTTCATGGACCGGGTTGGCGGATCCCGCGGTGAAGAACTTTTCCGGGACGGCCCGCTACACCACCACGTTTGATTTCACGGAAGCTCCGCCAGCGGGTTGCTTGGTCGATCTTGGAAGAATCGGGAACACGGCCCGTGTCCGGTTGAACGGGCAGGATCTCGGGATTTCGTGGTGCTTACCGCATACGGTTGATCTCAAGGGGGCGCTGAATCAAGGCGCCAATCTGTTGGAAGTGGAGGTCACCAACCTCGCCGCCAACCGGATCGCGGACCTGGACCGGCGGAAGATCCCGTGGAAACGCTTCCATGAGATCAACTTCGTGAACATCGACTACAAGCCTTTCGATGCCTCGGGCTGGGCACCGCTGGACTCGGGTTTGTTAGGTCGGGTGAATCTGCTGGTTCCGAATTTGAAATAAACCTGTCACCGCATGAGGGCGCTCGCGGTCCACAACATGGGAGCCTGGCCATGGAGGTCGCCGACGACGCGGGGACGTTCCTGATAGAACTTTTCATCAAAGCCCTTGTCGGTGCCGACGCAGACCTCGCGGAGGTTCGCGTTTTCATCGAGGAGGGCGACAAGGGCGAGCCAGCCCTTGCGCGCGGCGGGGCCGTAGGTCGATTCCTCGAGCCAGCCGCCTGTCACGCCGGTCACCATGGCAAAGGTGAACATGGCACTGCCGGAGCTTTCGGGCCATGATTCCGGTTTGTCGACGAGTTGACGCCACAGGCCGGAGTCCGCCTGGTTCGCCAGCAGCCCGGCCATCATCTTGCGGTAGCCCGCGAGGATCTCCCCGCGGCGGGGATGGGCCTCCGGCAATGAACGCAACAACTCGGCGGAACCCGCGGCCATCCAGCCGTTGCCACGGCCCCAGAAGAAGGGAGCGTTCGTGCCGTGATGGAAGAGACCGTTCGGCTGCTGCATCTTTGCAAAGTAGGCGCTCATCGTGAGCGCGGCGCGGTCGAGATACTTCGCATCGCCACTCGCGCGGAACGCCTGCACCTGCACCAGCGGGATCATGTACATGTCGTCGATCCAATAGCGGGCCTCGGTGGTGATGCCATCGGGCGTCGTGTTCTCCCACTGCGCGTCGGCCAGACCGAGTCCGAGTTCCTTGCAGCGCGTGTCCCCGTTCGCGAGGAAAATCTCCAAGGGCACGGCTCCCAATACCCGGTAGTCGACGTGCGCGGCGCGGTTGATCCGTTTCGACCCCGGTTCCGTGAGAAAGGGCTCGAACTTCGCAATGAGCCGCGTCCGCAGATCCGCATCCTTCGTGAGTTCCGAAACGGTGAGGGCCCCGTACCAGGCGATCACCTCCGGATAGATCACGCCCTTGTCCGCTTTCGCGGGATTGGTCTCGTAGCGGAACTTGCGGGGATAGACATTCTCCGCCACCCGCTTGCCCACTTCCGCCGGAGAGGCCCCCGCCGGCCATGAGGCAAAAACGCCGGACGGGGACTCCGCGGCCAGCGCCAGCGAAATCCCCGCGAAGCCGAGGAGTGTTAGGATCGTGTTCCGGATCATGAAATGGATGGGGATGACCCGACCTTGCACCGGATCACCGGATGTTACTTGACTGCTTTCAGCCTGCCAAAAAGTTTCGTTTCAACTCCTTTCGGAATCGTCACCGTGACGGTATCGGGGGCCGCGTCGTTCTCGGCGACGTTCACCAATCCAGCTGTTGCAGGCCCGATCGGCACGTCCGTCCAACCGGTCAGGCTTGACCCGTACTGGAAGACCAGGCCGACTTCCGTCTCGGACTCGTCCGCACGGTTGAAGGTGAAGATCAGGTCGGTTGCGGATGGAAGCTGTGTCGGCGCGATGGAAGCGGCGGAAGCCAGCGGGTCGCCCCCAAGGACAAATTCCAGGGCATTCGCAAAGCCATCAAAATCAGGGTCCTTATCAGGACCGTTGTTGGCAACCGTGAGGCTCTTTGAAAGTGCCCACGTCGTATAAGGTGACGAGGCCGCTCCCGTGGCAACGGTGAGAAAGCCGGTTCCCGCGAAATGGATATTGTCGACATGTTCCGCTTCGGAATCGCCCG
>CAXTTX010000493.1:0-1189 GCA_964247045.1 uncultured Verrucomicrobiales bacterium
TGTTGACCCCGGTGCGGACCCCGTCACCGAGGACGGCGCCGAGCTTGAGCCTGCCGGTATCGACCGGCTTGCCCTGGATCATGGAGACGTGGTGGCGGCCGTCGTGGCGGTGGTTTTCCGTACAGGTTCCCGCGCCGAGCGTCACATGAGTGCCGATGATCGAGTCACCGACGTAACATTGGCGGGAAATGTAGGTGTTGTTGTAAATGATGGAGTTCTTCACCTCGGCGCCATTGCCGACGAAGCAGTTCGCGCCGATGCTGGTGGCCCCGCGGATGTAGGCATTGGGTCCGATCTGGCTGTTCGGCCCGATGATGACGGGACCCTCGATGACCGTGCCGGGAAGGATGCGTGAGCCCTTGCCAAGGCGGACGCAGCCGCTGAGGGAGGCGAGCGGGCTGACCTCGCCGAGAAGCGAGGTTTCGTCCATGAGGGCGAGCACTTCCTCGTTCATCCGCAGGAGATCCCAAGGGTAAAAGATCGGAAAGCAGTTCGCGTCGGTGACGATTTTGTCAGTACACTGTTCCGGAAGATCGGTTCCTTTCCAAGCCAGGGTGTTGCCATCGCTATCGAGAAGACAGGCGGTGTTGGGAGTCCGGCCGAGCAGGAGCAGGGCACCCAGTTCGATCCAGTTGTCGAGCGGGATGCGGAGGGTGCGCTCGCACGCGTCCTCGGGTTCCACCAATTGCAGGCCGGCACGCCTGAGATCGGCTTCCAGCAGTTCCCGCATGGGAAGGTTGGCGATCAGGCATGCGCCGAGGGTCCGGTTGGAGGTGATCGGAGCGCACAGGGCGGGATTTCGTGGAGGTAAAAGGGTTGCCTGCATGGGTTGCTCTACAATCGATCACGATCCCACGCCGGATTCACGGAAATTCACTCGATTTCCGGAAAAATACGCACGCGTTGTGACTACCCAGTATTGCACCGGTATGGGCAGGTTTCACCTGAAAATCTGTTATTCGGCGTGCTTCGCGTGCCACTCTGCGTAGACCTTGGGCGAGATCTCGGACGGTTTGATCTCCGAACGCCCGCCCCAGAAGACATTCGTATAGGAAACGGGGATGCCGACGGAGGCGAGGTGGTGATCGATGGCGGCCTTGTGTTCGAGGACGCGGGCTTTCTCCGTGCCGTGCATGACGCCCATGATATTGACGTTTCCGAACTGGGGACCGCCCTCGCGCCAGTAGGC
>CAXTTX010000493.1:1199-4054 GCA_964247045.1 uncultured Verrucomicrobiales bacterium
CGTGGGTCATGCAGTAGTGCCTGCCGACCTCGCCGCCGGTTTCCATCTCACGGCCTTTCGGCACCGCCCAATGGAAAAGCCCGTTGAAACGCGTGACCCGCTCGCCGGTGGCGGAGGGTTTGACGTGTTCCAAGAAGGTGGAGAAGCGGCCGATGACTTTTTTATCATTGAGGGTGGTGGCGACTTCGCAGAAGCGGTCGAGCGAGACGCCGGCGATTTCCGAGCGCTTTTCCCAGGGGTTCTGGCAAATTTCTTCGAGCGTGAGCTCCTCCTTGAGGGCAAGCAGGACGTCCCATTCCTCCGCCGTGAGATCGACGGTGGCGGTGGTCATCATCGTCGCGGGGACATCCGCCAAGTCACCGGGTTCGAGAACCTGGCGCCGGACATGGCCGACACCAAGCGCGAAGACGCCGTTGGCGGGCATGAGGAGGTATTCGGTCGCGCCGGTGAGGCGGAGAAGGGCGGTCGCGTGGAAATCGAGGGATTCGCCGACGGGGACTTTCAGTGTGGTCCAGAGCCGGTAGCCGGAGCCGGAGACCTCGGTATCCGTGGAGCGTATGACCACGTGGCCAGAAAAAGGATCTTCCTTGGACATGAAGTCGAAGGCCTCATTCAGTTTTTCCTCCGGGACCCGCCAAGCGACCAAGGCACCGTGGGCGAGCTTCGTCGAAAGCAGGGTCTGGCGCACCCGGCGGACCACTCCGGCGGCGACCATGGCGCGGGTGCGCTCCAGGACGGTTCCCAGGTCCACACCGGACTTTTCCGCGATCATGTGGAAGGGATGGCGGTGGAAACCGGCGATCAGGTCTTCCGAAATGGCGAGGATGGCGGCATTCACGGGATCGGAATGCTCGACGGGGACGGTGGAACTCATGTCTGGAATCTGGGGAAAACCGGTGGGATTGGCTCACCGGCTGTTGCGGGATACCGCGCGAATCACATGGATTTTTCGGCGGCGAGGGACTTCAGGTAATCCAGCGCGGCCTCATGATCAAGGATTCGTCCTTCAAGTTGCTCGGTTTGGATGGTATCGAGGATTTCCTTGAAGAGCGGCCCGGGGGGGAGGCCGATCTTGATCAGGTCGCTCCCGGTGACCAAGGGCGGGGGAATCAGGGGTTCGGCAGCGAATTCGGCCTCCTTGGCCCGGAGGAACTCGTAGTTGTCGGTGAAGCCGTTCGACGAGCCGCAATCGACGCGGTGGAGTTCCATTTCCTGCGGGAAGGTGGGTTCCGCCATGAAGTGTTTGAGGCGGGCGACGCGCATCTTCTGGACGTTCATGAACTGCATGTGGCGGGCGACCATGGGAACAACCGCGGCGATCACGTTGTTCGGGTAACGGAGGCGGCGGAGGATCGTTTCCGCCATTTGCGCGCCCATGGCGTCGTGGCCGTTGAAGCGGATGCGGCCGTCGGTTTCATCGAAGGTCTGGCAAGGGGGCTTGGCGATATCGTGGAAAAGAACCGCGAGGCAGAGTTCCAAGGTGGCATCCGGCTCCAGCATTTCCAGCATGATGCAGGTGTGGATATAAACGTCGCCCTCCGGGTGCCACTGGGGAGGCTGCTCGCAGCCGATGGTGGCAAGGAACTCGGGGATGATGAAGCGCATCAGGCGGGTATCCACCAGCAGCTCGATGCCCTCGCGACGGCGGGGAGAGGTGATGATCCGGGAGAATTCGTCGCGGATGCGTTCCGGGGAGATTTTTTCCAGCAGGCCGGCACAATCGAGGATGGCCTGCCGGGTCGCCGGTTCGATGGTGAAGCCGAGGGCGGTTGAAAAGCGAACCGCTCGAAGCAGGCGCAGGGCGTCCTCCTTAAAGCGGGCGGTTGGATCGCCAATGGCGCGGAGGATCCCGGCATGGAGATCGGGCAGACCGCCGACGTGGTCGATCACCTCGCCGGTTTCCGGTTCTTCGAAGAGGCCATTGATCGAGAAATCCCGCCGCCGTGCGTCCTCCTGAGGGGTGGAGAAGGTGACGGATTCCGGGTGGCGACCGTCCTTGTAGCTGCCATCCGTGCGGAAGGTGGCGATTTCCACATGGATGCCGTGGAATTTGGCGATGACGACGCCGAAGTGGGCACCGACCTCGTTCGAGCCGGGGAAGAGCCTCAGCACCTCCGCCGGAACCGCGGAGGTGGCGATGTCATAGTCCTTGGGCTCGCGGTGCAGCAGGCGGTCACGGACGCAGCCACCCGCGAACAAGGCCTCGTATCCCGCTGCCTTGAGGCGGCGGGCGAGTTCCTGGGCGGCCTCGCGAGGGGTCATGGGACAGCAATGTATGTTGTCCGCGCCCAATTCAAGCAGTAAGGACCCCTCCGGGATGATGACTCGGCGGTGCCGGTAGAGGCCCATTGTTTCGCCTTGGCGAACTCGCCCTTGCGCCATTCGCTCTGGATTGGGGCGTCACCGATGTCAACGAAGAGCTTTTTCGCGGTTTGCTTGTCGCCAGCGAAGCAGGCCATGCGGCAGCAGCCGTTGAGGATGGCGGGGGAGTCGGGATAAGCGGCGCGCAGGGACTCGAAGGCTTTCAGTGCCTTGTTCGGCCAGGAGATGCGCGTTTCGGCGAACACGTTGTCATAATAGGTGGCCTGTTCCTTGACGACCCGGGCGAAGATTTCCTGGCCGGTTTTTCCCTGGAGAGGGATTTGGGCCTCGGCGGCGGTTTCCCATTCGCCGGGCTGTCCTTGCCAGCGGGGGAGCAGGAACTTGGCGCGCGCGAGGTCGTGCGGATAGAACTCCGGTTCGGAATCCTTCGCGCTCTTGAAAAGGGCCGCGTATTCTGCCGGTTTCCAGCCTTGGCCGAGGGCGACGGTCTGGTAGTTATACCAGAGCATCGGGGAGGTGGGATCGATGGTCTT
>CAXTTX010000494.1:0-4042 GCA_964247045.1 uncultured Verrucomicrobiales bacterium
GTTCGTCCTCCGAGTGGCTGACCACGCGCAGGGGCATGCGGGACTTCGGATTCCAGAGTCCCCAGCCGAAAGGGGTGCCTTCTTTTCCGATGACCCGGACGAACGCGCCCGGGGTCGCGTCACGGGAAACCTCGCCGATCATCTTCGGCCAGATGGAGGGGTGGAAGGTCTGGTATTTCAGTTGGACGGTCGGCACGGCGGGGAATACGCCCCAGAGTCGGGCGAATGTCGAACGAAATGGCGCGGCGGAGGGTTCCCATGGAAATATCCGTGGGAGCTTGATCCGCATTGCCAGCGACCCGCAAACGGGGGAGGGTTCGCCTCCATGAAAATGCACCGGATCCTCGCCGAGGCCGCCTCTGAAATCGCCAAAGCGGTCTTCCGCGAGCACAAGGTTCTCGACCACGAACTGGCAACCGCCTTCGAGGATAACCCGAAATGGGGGAAGCGGGACCGCGGATTCATCGCGGAAACCGTGTTCGAGGTTGTCCGCTGGCGGCGCGCGCTGTCCTTTCTGGCGGACAGCGAGGAAACGAATGCCCTGTGCGCGGCCCAATGGGTGCGAATGGGCTACGAAGTTCCGGATTGGTGGCGTTACAAGGGCAATGCGGCTGCCGAAATCCAGGCCCGCGAGGCGGATCTGGGGGGGCAGCCGCGGGCGGTGAGGGAATCCATCCCGGACTGGTTGGACCAAGTTGGCGTGGCGGAGCTAGGGGATTTATGGGACGCGGAAATTACCGCGCTGAACCGGCGGGCACCGATTTTCTTGCGGGTGAACTCGCTGCGGGGAACCCGGGCCGAAGTGATGGAGTGGCTGGCCGAGGCTGGCATTTCCGCCGAAGAGGTTCCCGGTTTGCCGGATGCGCTGGTGCTGGCTCCGGGGAAATCCCTTCCCAAAACGATGCGGCTGGATGGCCGGGTGGAAATCCAGGATGCAGGCTCGCAGATGATCGCCCCGCTGCTCGATCCGCAGCCCGGTGAAAGGGTCATCGACGCCTGTTCCGGCGCGGGCGGGAAATCGCTCCATTTGGCGGCCTTGATGAATGGAGAAGGGCGCGTTTTTGCCATGGACGTGGACGCGAAGAAGCTGGCCGAACTTGAGCGCCGCGCGAAGCGGGCCAATGCGAACAAGTGTATCAGCACCAAGCAAATCGTTGCCACCTCGGCAGCGGATTTCGCCGGAATTGGTGACCGTTTGTTGATTGATGCGCCGTGCTCGGGGATCGGGACGCTGCGTCGCCAGCCGGATTTGAAATGGAGGCTGAAGCCGGCGGCGCTCGATCGGGTGCGCGCGATCCAGGCCGAGCTGTTGGCTGAATACACGACCATGTTGAAACCGGGCGGGCGGCTCGTCTATGCCACCTGTTCGATTCTGCCCTCCGAAAACCGGGCGGCGGTGGATCGCCTGTTGGAGCGGGGGGATTTCCGTCTCATTGAGGAGAGTCCGGTTTCTCCGGCGGCGACGGGGTATGATGGGTTTTACGCGGCGGCGCTGGTGAAAGAGGGTTGAATCATATCAAGCGACGTGATCGCATGGTATGTGGTGGGAGCGAAGCGACTGGCGGAGCGGGGACGCTGTACAGACGCCCTCGTCCCCGTCACTGCTTGCTGCCTTGTCAATGTCCGCCGGTTTCCTCGGTAGCGCGGCGAATCGCTCCCCTAAATTCATTTTCAGCGTGAGTTCAAGAGTCTCGAATCGGAACTCTTACACCTCGGCGCCACGATCCAATGATTCTTAAAATAGCGTGTTATATGGCTCTCCTGTGCTCTTTCGTATTGATTGCAGCGGCGGCACTGAGCCTGACCAAGGAGCGAAAAATCGGGGGAAATCACTGTCGGCTCTTTCCGTTCATCGTTTCTGCTGCCGGGTCTTCAGTTGTTCTAATGGGAATCATCATATTCGACTGGACTCATCGCTCGGGAACCGAATTCGACGCGACCGGTTTGCGATACCGATTGTCCGGTCCCTACAACTGGTTTTATTTGGGGTGCGCCGTGCTTCTCTCGCTCCCCATGCTTGGAATATTGCCAAGCATCGGAAGACATCCGGTTATGGTGATCTTGCTTGGCTGTCTGATGACCATTGGAGCAATGGGCGCTATTTTTATCTTCCGGACTTAGATAAGGGGTAGTGTCACCCCGTTTTGCCCCACACCACGGCCTTTTCCCTTCTGTTCGATGCCGTCCTTTCTGCTGTTTCGTGGATCTTTTTTGCCTTTTGCGGCCTTCATTCCTCTTCGTTTAGCTAAAACGAGGGGACCCTAGGGAAATTGTAATTCCATTGAGCCGCTGAGACACGCCGGATAGACTCCCCTCCATGCGGATCGACATCGTCACCTTGTTCCCGGAAGTCGCCCTGGCTCCGTTGAGCGACTCCATCATCCAGCGCGCCCGGGTGGCGGGGCTGGTGGAGGTGACGGGGCACCAGTTGCGCGATTGGTCGGAAGACAAGCACCGCCGGGTGGACGATACCCCGTGTGGGGGCGGGCAGGGGATGCTGCTGAAGCCGGAGCCGCTGTTTGCCGCGGTGGAGGCCCTGCGCGGGCCGGACACGCGGGTGATCCTGATGACGCCGCAGGGCAAGCCCTTCAAACAGGCGCAGGCGAGGGAACTCGCGGCCTGCGAGCACTTGCTCATCCTTTGCGGGCACTACGAAGGGGTGGATCACCGGGTGATCGAGACTCTGGTGGATGAGGAAATTTCCATCGGTGACTATATCCTCACGAATGGCGCGCTGGCGGCCGCCGTGCTCTGCGACGCGGTGATCCGGCTGCTGCCCGGTGCGCTGGGGGACGAGCGGTCCCCGGTGGATGAATCGTTTTCCGACCCGAATCTGTTGGAGGCCCCGGCCTATACCCGGCCGGTCGACTTCCGGGGCATGCCGGTGCCGGAGGTGCTGATTTCCGGCCACCATGGGAAAATTTCCGCATGGAAGGCGGAGCAGGCGCTGGCCAGGACGCGGCAAAACCGCCCGGATTTGCTGGCTCCGGGGGGGCTGGAAAAAGAAATGTAACACCCCGGGAAAATTTCGTGCCGCCGCCGGATTTTCATGCCAAGGTCGCCCCGGTGAAATCGGAGACGCACTCGGCCATGGGAGGATTCAAGGAGGATCATCCCCGCGTCGAACCGGCGACCCTTGAGGACTTGCCCGCGCTGACGGAACTGGTGATGAACCTGTTCGAGTTTTCCGGAGATTTCAGACCGGACCACGCCGTCCAGGAAAGAGGGCTGCGCCTGATCCTTGAACAGCCTAACCGCGGCCGCATCTTCGTAGTTCGCAACAACGACCGCATCTTCGGCATGGTCAACCTGCTATTCACCCTTTCCACCGCGCGCGGCGGTTTTGTCATCCTGATGGAGGACGTCGTGATCCACCCCGATCACCGCGGCCAAGGCTATGGAACGATGCTGGTGAACTACGTTGCGGACTTCGCCAAGAAGAAGCACTTCAAGCGCATCACGCTTCTAACCGACAAGATCAGCGCCGAGTCGCAGGAATTCTTCAAGAAGCAGGGCTTTGATTACTCCAACATGATCCCCATGCGGCGGATCATCGATTGACCGGCTGGTGTCGGTTCGGAAAACGAGAGGGCGGAAAACAAGGAGGCCCGTAAAATCCCTTCGGGAGACTCCACGGGCCGTGTGAATGATTCGGGCTGTTACTGGCGGTTTGCCGTCCAGTTAACGGCGTTCACGAGCATCGCCTTGTAGGCGGCGTTGTCATGGGCCTTGTCATCGTGGCCCAGGGTGATGCAGACGATGCGGGTTTTCTTGTCCTTCACCGCCCAGACGCTGGGAAGCGGGCCCGGGGATCCGTCCGCGGCATTTTCCGCGATGAGGTCCGACTTGGTCTTGGAATCGCCCTTGGGATCGGCCTTCGGGTTGAACTTGAAGCGGTAGTTCTCGTCATAGATCTTGAACTTTCCTTCCACGCCCTTGGCCACCGGGTGCTTGGCGTCGGTGACGGTTACCTCGAAGTCGCCCTTGCCGTGGCTGGTGGTTTCCCCGCCGACGAAGCGCTCGTTGTAGCCCTTCCACTTGT
>CAXTTX010000495.1:0-4041 GCA_964247045.1 uncultured Verrucomicrobiales bacterium
TGTAAAAGTCCAGGACATACATGGCACCGTCCGGGCCGAAGCTCACGTCGATGGGGCAGTACCAATAGTCCGTGGAACGGAGCCATTCCTTGTCTTGCAAAACCAGTTCGCCCTCGTAGGTAGGGCCCTTGGGCTTCAGCGCTTCATAGTGGATGATATCGAGGATCGGTTCGCTGGTGAAGATCTTGCCATCGTATTCCTTCGGCCATGCACCGCCTTCATAGATGGCGGTGGAACAGGCCGCTGTATAACGGCCGACTTGGTCGATCTGGCGCAGGGGCGCGCGCTCCGGCAGGTCCTTGCGGAAGACCTGGCGGCCCGGGTTCACGGCGACCATGCTGCTCACCTGGGAGTTGGATTTCGCGATTACCCATTCCGGCAGGACGACGTGCTGGATGGGATCCCCGCTGGTCGCCTTGCCGTGATAGATCTCCATGTCGCTGGTGACCTCGCAGCCGAAGGAGTTGCCGCCTTGCGAAGCGACCTGTTCGATGGCCGAGCCATCCGGTTTGAAGCGGAAGACGCCGGAGGAAACCTTGCCCATCGGCTTGCCTGTCTTGGGATTGGTCACGTCCGCGCCGCTGCCGTCGCTGGCGTAGATCCAGCCGTCCGGTGCGAACACGAAATGGTTGGCAACGAAGTGGGTGTCTCCAGGAGCGAATCCATTGTAGAGAGGCTCGATGGTTTCCGCGACGCCATCGCCATCCTTGTCGCGGATATAAACGATGCTCGGTTGGCCGACGGCGATCACGCCATCCCCATACATGCAGAAGCCGGTCACGAGTTCCAGACCGGTGTAGAAGACGGTCTTCTTGTCCATCATGCCATCGCCGTTGGTGTCCTCCAGATAACTGATGCTGTCGCGCGCCGGGCGATCATAGTGGCCGGGATCCAGCACGCCGGTTTCCTTCCAAGCCGGGGCGACAAGAGGGCGGCGGCCGTTCGGATACTCCGGAGTTTCGGCAACCCACAGGCGGCCCTTGCCGTCCCATTGCACGGCGATGGGCTTGTTCACCATCGGTTCTTCCGCGACCACGTTGGCGACGAAACCGGGCTGCATCTGGTACTGCTTGATGGCATCCGCGGCGCGCATCGGTCCGCCGACGGGGTAGCGGAGATTGGCGAGGTCCGCCTTGGTGCAGAATTCATCGGTGTTCTCGCGTTTGCCGGCCCAGGCGACGCCGCGGAGAATGAAGGAGCGCATGCTCGCGTGGTTCAGGGTTTCCGGGGCTCCTTGAAGAAAGACCGCGGCCCTGTGATCCTTTGCCTCATAGGTCCACATCTGTGGCTGGAGGTCATAGATGGAAGAACGGACGTCGCGGCCGGGAACGGCCGGGCCGTTCCCGCGGTTGTCAGATTTACCCTTCGAGGTAAAAGCGGAGCCGAGGACGAAAATGTCGTTGGAGAGCGCCAGGTCGAAAACGGTGTCGTCCTTCACATCGAAGGGGGAGGAGTCCTTCACGATGGGGCTCGAGTTGCTCACCACGTAAAGCATCATGAGACTGTTGAATTTCTCGCTGTCCGCGGGATCCCATGCGCCTCCGAGCGCGGCCTTGCCCCAATCGACACTACCTGCCGCGATGGCTCCATTGACCGCGACGATGCCGCCGCCGCGCTTGGTGAATGCGGCCAGGGCGGTCTGGGAAGCCTCGGAAAGATTGTCGAATTTGCTTCGTTGGAGCAGCACGACATCGGTCTTGGAGAGCTGCGCTTCGCTCGGGTTGGTCTCGGTGACGACCTGGGCCCCCGCTTGTTTCAAAGCCGCGGAATAGGCGTCGCCGAAAGCGCCCGTATCACTGGAGACGAGCACCCGCAACGGCGCGGCGTGGAGAGGGCCCGCTGCAAACAGCGCGGCGAGTGACAAGAGCGTGAGTCGGGGTTTCATGGGAAGAATAAGCGGCAAGTCAGGGTTTCGGTTTTTTAAAATGGGACGGATCCGGACGGAATCCAAGTAAGTAGGTTCAAGGAGCGGCTTTTGCCCCTATCAGTTCCAGGAGCTTTTCCGCACAGGCGCGCGCGAAGGCCGGACTGTTGATCTCCTCGTCAAAATCCAGAACAGGAACCTTGGCGTAAGCGTGGATGGCGGCGAACAGTGCCTCGTCAGCCACCGGGTCGTGGAAGGGTTGTCCGGCGGCACTGATGACGCTGATCGCCCGTTTCGGGATCATGATGGCAGCCGGTGCCTGGTAGGCGCTGGTCTTTTCCGCGATGATACGTCCGAGTTCGGCGCATTCCCCCGGAGTGGTCCGCATCAGCGTGACCTGGGGATTGTGGATGTAGAAATTGCGACCGGCGTATTTCTCCGGTACGGAGGATTTTTCGCCGAAGTTCACCATGTCCAGGCAACCGGGAGCGACGACGGCGGGCACCTTGGCTTTGGCCACGGCGTCCATCCGGGCCGGTCCGGCGGTCAGGACACCGCCCGCGAGTTCGTCCGCCCACTCTGTGGTGGTCAGGTCGAGGACTCCGGCAACCATCCCGCTTTCGATGAGGGACTCCATGGATTTCCCACCCGCGCCGGTGGCGGCGAAGATGAGAACCTCATAGCCCGCCTCTTCCAGGATGCGCTTGGCTTCCGTGACACAGGCCGTCGTGTTGCCAAACATGCTCGCGACGATGAGTGGCTTGGAACCGACGGTATCCTCCTTCGCCTCCACCATGCCGCAGATGGCTCCGGCGGCCCGGGTGAAGATCAGTCGGGAAAGGCGGTTCAGCCCCGCGACGTCGGCGATGCTGGGCATCATGACGATGTCCTTCGTGCCGAGGTAGGGGGCGGTGTTGCCAGCCGCCATGGTGGAAACCATCAATTTCGGGAAACCGAGCGGGAGCGCCCGCATGGCAGCGGTGGAGATGGCGGTGCCTCCGCCACCACCCAGCGAAATGACGCCGTCGATGTCGTTCACGGCCGCGAGTTTCGCCAGGAAGACCGGCGCGGCCCGGCTCATCGCCACGACACACTCGCCGCGGTCCTTACGGGCCATCAGCGCCGGGAGATCGATTCCCGCCATGGCGGCCACCTGCTCGCTGGTGAAATCCGGAGTCACCGTGGGCGGCGCGCCGCTGCCGACATCGATCAGGATCGCCCGGTGGCCCCGGGCACGGATCTTCTCGGCGACGAAGGCATGCTCCTCACCCTTGGAGTCCAAGGTGCCGATTACCGCGATAGTTGCCATGGATTTTCCCGGATCGCCTCCCTTTCGCAAACGGAGTCGGTCAGTTCTTACGCTTGACGGAGATCGACTTGAAATCCTTGGTCAGGTTGATCAGGGATTGCTCCACGCCCATCCGTTCGAGGCTCGATGCTCCGACGAAGCCGACACAGTCTGTCGCGCGGATCACGCGTTCCGCATCTTCCGGCGTGTTGATCGGTCCGCCGTGGCAGAGGAAGAAGATGTCCTTGTTCACGGTTTTCGCAGCGTCGATGATGTCCTGGGTGCGCTTGATCGTGTCATCCCAACTGACGACCGCGTTGGTGACGCCGATGGAGCCGCCGACCGTGGTGCCGACGTGGGCGATGATCGCGTCCGCGCCGTTTTGTGCCATTTTCACGGCTTCTTCCGGTGAACCGACATAGACGATGGAGAACATGTCCATGCGGCCGGCCAGATTGACCATGTCGAATTCCTTGTCGACGCTCATTCCGGTTTCTTCCAATACGCCGCGGAAATGGCCGTCAATGATCGTGTGGGTGGGGAAGTTGTTCACCCCCGAGAAGCCCATTTCCTTCACCCGGCCGAGCCAATGCCACATCCGGCGGCGCGGGTCGGTGGCGTGGACGCCGCAGATCACCGGAACTTCCTCCACCACCGGGAGGACCTCGAACTCGCCGATTTCCATGGCGATCGCGTTGGCGTCGCCATAGGCCATCATACCAGCCGTGGAGCCGTGTCCCATCATGCGGAAGCGGCCTGAATTGTAGATAATGATCAGGTCGGCTCCGCCTTTTTCGATGAATTTCGCGCTAATTCCCGTGCCCGCACCCGCGGCAATGATTGCCTGCCCCTTCGAGAGGGTGTCGTTGAGACGCTCGACGACCTCGGC
>CAXTTX010000496.1:0-4033 GCA_964247045.1 uncultured Verrucomicrobiales bacterium
AGCAAGATGATAAAGAAAGCCGGCAAAGCGGCGGCAGCCTGCGGCGTGAGCTGCCAACCTTCCGCACCACGGCGGCGGGCAATGCGCTCCAGGATGGCCGTGGTCAGGGCCGGAATGTCCTCCTTGCGCTCGCGCAGGGAGGGAACCCGGAGTTCGATGATGTTCAGACGGTAATACAAATCCTCCCGAAAAGCCCCCTCGTCCACGCGGCGTCTGAGATCGACATTCGTCGCGGCGATCACGCGGGCGTCGGTGCGGAGCATCTTGCTGCCGCCAACGCGGAAGAACTCGCGGTCCTGAAGGACATTGAGGAGCTTCGGCTGGAGTTCCTGAGGGAGATCCCCGATTTCATCAAGAAACAGCGTGCCTTTGGAAGCCTGTTCGAAACGGCCGGCGCGGGAAGCGGTAGCACCGGTGAAGGCCCCGCGCTCGTGCCCGAAGAGCTCCGATTCGAGAAGCTCGCGTGGCAAAGCGGGACAACTCACGGTGATGAACTCCTCGTCGGCCCGCGGACTGAGGCGATGGATCTCGCGGGCGAAATAGGATTTTCCGGTCCCGCTTTCCCCGGTGAGAAGGATGTTGCTGTCCAGACGGGCAGCCTTGGCCATGTGGCCGAGAAGACGGTTGAGATTGCGGTTCTCGCTTTGCAGGGAGACTTTGTTGTTCCTGCGGGATTTGGGGGACGACTGCGCCGCCTGCATCGAGGGCTCCTTCAGGCGGGAGGTTTTCGACTGCCGCAGCAGGTCGAAGAGACGCTTCAGCTCGAAGGGCTTGGTCAGATAGTCGTCCGCACCGGCGCGAAGGGCCTGCACGGCCGTTTCCGCGTCGTTCAAACCGGTCAACATGATCACTGGCACCGATGATGTCCGCTCCCGGATGAGGGACAAGGTCTCCAGACCGTTCATTCCCGGCATGCCGTGGTCGAGAATAACCGCCTCGATGCCCGCGTCCAACAAGTCGAGCGCCTCTTGTCCCGATCCGGCGGAGACGGGCCGCCAGCCCAGATCCTGCGCCGCGATGACCAGGAGGCGCTGGATGGTTTCGTCGTCATCGACGATGAGGAGGTTCGGGGTGTTTGGTGCGGGAGAGGGCATCAGGGGTTGGTGAAAAGACGATTCGCGGGGGACTAGGAAAGGAGAACGAATAACCAAAAATAACGAGAATGTCGCTAAGGATCTCTCAACGGTTCGGAAAGAACTTCCTTTAGGCAATTCAGGAGCAATTCGGCCGTGTACGGCTTTTGCAGGAAATGAAGGTTCCCTTTCACCGCGTCGTTCGCGATGTCGCGGTTGGAAGTGATTCCGCTGGAAGCGATGATTCTAACCTCGGGATTGATCTCGCGCAAGCGCGCGATGGTTACAGCCCCGTCCATGACCGGCATCATCATGTCGGTAAGGACGACGGCCACCTCGTCACGGCGGGCCATGTATAGGAAAACCGCCTCCTCGCCGTTCGCGGCGAGAAGCGTGCGATATCCAAAGGCTTCCAAAGTCTGCCGGGTGATCCGGCGGATGGATTCCTCATCATCGACGACCAGAACCAATTCGCCATCGCCCGGAGGAATCACGGGAGCGTCCGGTTTTGGCAACCCGGGAGAGGAGCCGGGATTGGCGGGCAGATAAACCCTGAAGCGGGTGCCCTCGCCGGCCGTGCTGGAGGCGCGGATGAAACCCCCGTGGCTTTTCACGATCGCCAGCGAGGTGGAAAGCCCCAAACCGGTCCCCTTCCCCACCGACTTGGTCGTGAAAAACGGATCAAAAATCTTGTCCATGATCTCGGGCGAAATCCCCGCACCGGTATCATGGACCTCAATGCAGACGTGGGGACCTTCCTTCGCCTCCAGATTGACCGCAGCGAAGCTCCCGTCGATCTCGACATTCGTCGCGGTGATCGAAATCTCGCCGCCGTGGCCGACCGCGTCGCGCGCGTTCACACAGAGATTGAGGACCACCTGATGGAGTTGGGTGGGATCGCCATGGACGGTCCAGAGCTCGCGGCAGGCCTCAACATTGAACCCGGTCTGCCGCAGGAAAGTATCGCGCAGGATCGTCTCGATCTCGCGGAGAAGCTGGCGAGGATGAACCTCGACCCGCCGTCCTTCCATGCCGCGCGCAAAAGATAGAACCTGTCCGACCATGTCGGCTCCCCGCTTGGCACTCCTGGCGATCGTCTCGAGGAGTTCCTGGGAGCGTTCGTCCCCGATCCGCATTTTCAGCAGCTCGATGGACATGGAGATGGGCGCCAAAATGTTATTGAGGTCGTGCGCAATACCACCGGCAAGCGTGCCGATGCTTTCCAAACGCTGGGCACGGAGGAATTGCTGCTCGAGCTTGCGGTGTTCGGAAATGTCGGTGTTGAGCACGAAGACGCTTTCGGGACGACCTTTCTCGTCACGGACCAAGGTCCAGCGGCCCTCGATGACCAACTCCCGGCCGAGTTTGTTGACCTGGGTGAGTTCCCCGAGCCACTCGCCGTATTCCAAGGTCTGCCCATGGGCACGGTTGAAAACGGCGGGATCCCGATAGAGCAGATCCTTCACCGATTTTCCCACGGCCTCCTCTGCCGACCAGCCATACAGACGTTCCGCCCCCTTGTTCCAGTAGGTGATGACGTGGTTGAGGTCGCGGACGAGGATAGCATCCCGCGCCTTGTCCAGAAGGGATGCCTGTTCACGGATGCGGGCATCCGCTTGCTGGCGATCCAGCTCGGAAGCCGCGCGCGCGGCGAAGATCTTCAGCGTGGACTGGACGAGCGAAGTCTCCACCAGCGGGGTGGAGAAGAAAACCGCCATGATGCCGGCAACCATACCGTCCTGGTGCAAGAGCGGAATCCCCGCATAGGCCTGCATGCCGAGCTCCACGAGGACATGGTCGTCCGGAAAACGCTGCTGGATGTCCCGTTCGAACACACAAATGTCTCCCGTCATCACATTCTCACAGGGCGTGCCGACCAGGGAGTAGGTGATGTTGTCCATCAACTGCCCGTCGAAGACGTATGAGATCGTCTCGATGGAATTGGCCACGGGATCAAGCCGGCCGACGAGGCCGCCCAACGCCCCCATGGCCTCGACCATGTTGCGGGTGAGCAAATCGAAGAACTCGGAACTATTGCCGGAGGAAACCGCTTGGGCAACCTTGAGAACCACTTCCTGGGCGCGCTGGCTTTCCTTGCGGTTGCGGATGTTGGAAATCCCGAAGGCCAGATCATTTGCCATCTCTTGCAGGAGCTTGATCTCATCCCCACCGACAATCTGCGGTTCTGCTCCATACAGGCAGAGAACACCGAAGGCCCGCGAGTCCTTGCGCAAGGGCAGGCACACGACGCTCCGGTAGCCGCGTTTCCTCGCAGGCGCGAGCCAGTAGGAGAACGCGGGGTTGTAAATAACGTCCTCGAAAACCACGGGCTCCCCACTGCGGATCGCCTGCCCGACCGGTCCAGCACCGGATGAGTGGTCATCTGCCCAGGAGATGTTGACTTCCGAAAGGTAGCCCATTTCGTGCCCGGCATGAGCCGCTGGAACGACCCGCTTGTCCGGAGAGTCCGTGGCGTATCCGGCCCAGGCCATATGGTATCCGCCGACTTCCACCGCGAGCCGGCAAGCCTCGATGAGCAATGGCACTTCCTCGCTGGTGCGGATGAGCATCTCATTGCAAGAGCTGAGCATCTGCAACGCGCGATGGGAACGGACCAATTCCTGTTCCGCGATCTTGTGGGCGGTGAGATCTGTCATGCCACCAACCATCCGGATGCCCTTCCCATCCGCGTCACGGATGACCTGCCCCCGGTCGAGAACATGGGAGATCTTGCCGTCATTGCTGACGAAGCGGTATTCGTCCGCCCAATAGGTCCCGCTGCCACGGATGAAGTCATAGATCCCGTCCACCACCCTGGCTTGGTCCTCGGGGTGGATCTGGCGGATCCACATCTGGTTGGAGATGGGCTGCTGGGGCGCCGCCCAGCCGAAAAGCTTCGCCGCGCCGTCGTTCCACCAGAGGACGTCGGTTTGGAGGTCCCAGTCCCAGATCGTGTCATT
>CAXTTX010000497.1:0-2384 GCA_964247045.1 uncultured Verrucomicrobiales bacterium
CGGAGGAACTCGCGGAATGGATCCTGAAGCGGGAGCTACCCGCGGAGCAGGAGATCCTCGACATGGGCTGCGGTTCCGGCGTTCTCGGGCTGACTCTCGCCGCCGGGCGTCCCGGCTGGAATGTTACCCTCGCCGATGTTTCCCCGGATGCCGTTGCCCTCACCGGAGAAAATATGGACCGCTTGCTAATCAAGAACTCGCGAGTGGTCCTGAGTGACCTGTTTACGGCGGTTCCCGGACAGTTCGACGGGATTGTGGCCAATCTGCCCTACGTTCCGGAAGCCGAACGCGCCACGCTGTCCCGGGAAGTCATGCACGACCCGGCGCTGGCCCTATTTTCCGGGACGGACGGTCTGGACCTGATCCGACGGTTTGTCCCGGAGGCTTTTCAGCATCTGAAGCCCCGGGGCTGGCTGGTGCTGGAAATCGGCCACGATCAGGCTTCACAGGTCCGGGAAATTCTACGAGCGTCCTCCTTCACGGACATCGACGTGAAAACCGACCTCTCCGGCATTCCCCGTTTTCCGGCCGCAAGACGGCCGGAAAGTTGAGAGTCCGGAGTTGAGAGTTGAGAGACAGAAGTTCTCAATTCCCAGCCGGTTTCCCCCAAATTCTCTTCACTCTCAACTTTCAACCCTCAACTCTCCACTTCCCTTCCATGGACAAACTCGTCGTTCACGGCGGCACGACCCTCCGCGGCTCGGTCAATATCTCCGGTTCCAAGAACGCCTCGCTGCCGATCCTGGCGGCGACACTACTGACCGGAGAAGACTGCATCATCCGACGCGTGCCGGATGTCTCGGACACGAACTACATGATCCAAATCCTGAGCGCGCTGGGGGCGGACGTGGAGCGTTCCTCCGGCACGGTGCGGATCTCCTGTGCGGACGTCATGGACGAGGCGCCGTATGAACTGGTGCGGCGGATGCGCGCGTCGATCTGCGTGATGGGTCCCCTGCTCGCCCGCAAGGGGCGCTGCGTGGTTTCCCTGCCCGGCGGCTGCGTCATCGGCGACCGGCCGGTGGACCTGCACTTGCGGGGCTTGGAGGCTCTGGGCGCGAAAGTGGAATTCGAGGGCGGCAATATCACGCTCACAGCACCGGACGGACTGCGCGGCGCGGAGATCGACCTGCGCGGCACGCATGGGCCAACCGTGCTGGGGACGGACAACGTGATGATGGCCGCCACATTGGCGGAAGGCATCACCGTCATCGAATCAGCGGCGGCGGAGCCGGAAGTGCTGGACCTGGCGAATTTCCTGAACGCGATGGGCGCGAAGATCACCGGCGCGGGGACGCGGAGCATCGTCATCGAAGGAGTGAAGGAGCTTCACGGTGTGGAACACACGGTGATCCCGGACCGGATCGAGGCCGGAACTTTCATGGCGGCGGCGGCGCTGGCTGGCGAAGGCGTGACGCTGCGGCGGGTTTGCCGGGAGCACATGAAGGCAATCACGGCGGCCATCGAACTGTCCGGCCACCGGGTGGATTTCAACGAGGCGGGAGATACCTGCACGATTCACCGGGGTGAAACCCTGCAAGGGGTGGATCTGGTGACCGCGCCCTACGCGGGTTACCCGACGGACATGCAGGCGCAGATGACCGCGCTGCTCGCGACGACGCCGGGCATCAGCGTGATCAAGGACACGATTTTCCCGCAGCGCTTCATGCACTGCGCGGAGCTGAAGCGGATGGGCGCGGACATCAAGGTGGACAACGGCACCGCCGTGGTTCGCGGGGTGGCGCAGCTTTCCGCAGCGCCGGTCATGGCTTCAGATTTGCGCGCTTCCGCAGCGCTGGTCCTGGCGGCACTGACGGCGAAGGGCTCCACGCATATCGCGCGTTTGTATCACATCGACCGCGGGTATGAGCATATCGATGAGAAGCTGCTGATGCTGGGCGCGAACGTGGAGCGGGTGAAGGACCGATAATCGGGCTGCTTCGGAAGCGTATTCCAAAAGCCATGCGTTTCTTCAGTTTCATTGTCCTGCTCGCTCCGGCGCTTTTGCCGGTGCGGGCGGCCAATCCAATTTTCACCGGAGCCGATCCCCATGCGGCGGTGATCGATGGCAAGGTATGGATCTATCCGACGCGCACGGAAGGCGGGAGCAAGAATTTCCTCACCTACGTCTCGGACGATCTCAAGACCTGGAAGAAACGCGGACCGATCTTCGACCTGAAGGACGTTTCGTGGTTGAAAAAGGACAAGCGTCGCGAACTCGGTCCGTGGGCGCCGTGCATCGCCTGGAAAGGGGGCCGCTATTTTTTCTACTACTCCGTGGGACCGCAGAGCGAGAACCGGCCGTCACGCATCGGGGTCGCATGGGGCAACTCTCCGGACGGGCCGTTCAAGGACGGCTCGAAGACGCCGACCCCGCCGGTCGG
>CAXTTX010000497.1:2394-4021 GCA_964247045.1 uncultured Verrucomicrobiales bacterium
CGTTCAAGGACTCGGGCAAGGTGTTGTTGAGCGGCGGCAAGGGCTTTGAGGCGATCGACCCGATGGTGTTCGAGGATCCGGCCAGCCACCGGTTCTATATGTATGCCGGCGGGAGCGCCGGGGCGAAGCTGAGGGTCTTTGAAATGGGCGAGAACATGATCACGCTGGGCAGGGAGATCCCGGTGGAAGACCCGCCGAATTTCACGGAGGGAGCCTTCATGCATTTCCAAGGCGGGTTATATCACCTGACCTACAGCCATGGCGGTTGGAAGGATGCCACTTACTCGGTGCATCACGCGACGTCGAAGTCGCCGACCGGTCCGTGGCAATACCGCGGCGTCATTCTCAAAAGCAACGAACGGCACAAGGGGCCGGGGCATCATTCGATCATCCAGTTTCCAGCGGATGGCCCGTGGTGGATCGTCTATCACCGCTGGAACAACCGGAAGGGTGATGGGCCTTATGACGGCGCGCGAGAGATCGCCATCGACAAGCTGGACCACAAACCGGATGGCTCCATCGAGCCGGTGGTCATGACGGACTGACGTGACTTTTGTGAGCCCGGATCGAACCGTGCCGGTGCAGGGTTTCGGAAATCGCCTGCTCGCGGAACCAGGGGAGCATTTCGATCCTGCCGTTGGAAACCGGTTCCTGACCGGAAAGACGGACTCCAGTGGTCGCGGCAGCCGCCGCCAGTTCGGCGGAGGCTCCGGAGCACCGCAAAACGCCGTAAAATCCGGGTTGTTCCACAAGCCTCGCGACGAGAGCGGCCTCGCTTTCAAAGTGGATCATCCCATTCCACGCGGGAAACCTCGCGTCCTCCGCGATGGAGATCTCCACGTAGGCTCCGGACGCGACCGCAGCCAGAAACATGCGGCCGGCGGAATTCACGTCAGCCAGGTCCGGTATTCTCAAAAGCACCCTGCCAAAGGCGCGGTAGCGGAAAACATTGGATTCGCAGGCAAGGCCGGAGGGATCGTGTTCGATGGAGAACTCATGCTCCATCCACCAGGCATCGCTTTCGGCACAAGCCATCAGGTACTCCGGGTTGCCGCCCATCGACACCAGGCGCGGCAAAAGGGCACGGACCTCCTGGCCGGGCATGGCGCGGTTCGCGGGAAGGCCGGTGGTCTTCCAAATGCCAAACTGTGAGGCATAGTTCGGCCCGCCGGCCTTGGCACCGGGGCCGCAGGCGGAACGCTTCCAGCCGCCGAAGGGCTGGCGGCGGACAATCGCCCCGGTGATGGGCCGGTTGATGTAGGCATTGCCGACCTGGACCTTCTCGCGCCAGAGCGCGACCTCCACCGGGTCGAGGGAATGGATGCCGCCCGTCAGGCCGAAGTCCGAGCTGTTCTGGATATCGATCGCGTGTCCGACATCATCCGCTCGCATGAGCCCCAGCACGGGGCCGAAACATTCGGTGCGGTGAAACCAGCTTCCCGGGGTAACCCCGAGCCTGATGCCGGGGGACCACAGGCAGGGATTGTGATCGACCATACGCGGTTCCAGCAGCCATTCCTCGCCTTCTTCCAGGGTTGTGAGGGCCTTTGCCAGGGCATCGCCCGGCTCGCGGACGACCGGCGTGACGATGCTGGAATAATCCCAGGAGCCGCCAACCTTCAGCGAA
>CAXTTX010000498.1:0-4016 GCA_964247045.1 uncultured Verrucomicrobiales bacterium
ACCAGTGTGAAGTGCATCTTGCCCTCGTCCTTCATTTCAACAGCGGAAACCATCTGGGTGTCCTCCGTGGTCAGGACGAGCAGGCCCTTGTCGTTGATGCCGTAGGTGCCCTTCAACTCGCTGTCCTTTGCACCGCCGGTGAAGTTCCAGGTGAAATCGCCACCCTCACCCATCGTGAAGGAAACCTTGCCCCCGGAGCCATTGTCACTGGTCCAGTTGCCGACGAGCTTTTCACTCGGGATGGGAGGCGGTGGCGGCGGCGCGGGCTTCTCATCCGCGGAATCATCCCCGCCGGAAATGGAATCGGCGGTGAGGTCACGGAGCTGGCGGGAGATGGAATCCGCCGGTTGCAGGGTGGCTGCCTTCGCAAAACGGGCGTTGGCCTTGTCCATGTAGCCGCACACCATGTAGTGATAACCTAACAGGAATTGGGCGTCCGCCTTGTCGGGCGAGGCCTTGGCATAGGCTTCCAGTTTCTTGAGCTGGTCATTGTAAGTACTGGAATCGCCGTAGAAGCCGATCATCGTGTCCCAGCTCCAGCCGGGGCCGGAAGCGAGGACGGGATTGAGCACGCCGGCGGCATCGCCATATTTGCCCAGGGCGAAGAAGACCAGCGCGCGGTACTCGTGCAAGGTCACGTCTCCCGGCGAGTTCTTGATCGCTTCGTCCGCGGAGGTGAGGGCACTGACGTAATCGCCTGCCTTGAAGGCGGCGCGGGATTCGTCCAGCGCGTCGTCGGACTTCGTCTCGGCGGCGGCAACCACCTGCTCGTCACCCGGGGGATTCGCCGCGGCGGCCCTGGAAACCGGCTCGGCATAGGTGATGTAGGTGTTCTGCACCGGAGGCGCCGGGTAGGGATTGTTATATGACTGGTAGCCCATGTCATAGACCAGGCTGCCAAGGCTCCAGGCGGCGATGCCCCACATGAAGCCCCGCGCGAAGTCGTCATCATGGTAATACCAGCGGTTGCTGTAATACCGGCTGTTCCATCCATAGCCCCAGTGGCCATGGTGCCAGGAATGATAGTTGCCGGTCCCCCACCAGGGGCGCGATCCCCAGTAGTTGGGACGGCAAGCGAAGTTGTTGTTGTTCCGGAAGTTGTTGTTGATGTTGACGTTCACATTGTTGCCGATGTTCACGCGGTTCCCCCAGACGCTGTTGTTGCCACCCCAGCGGTTGCCATCCCAGTCGCGGGGACGATTGTTCGGATAGTTTCCAGGGCGGTTCAGGCCGACGTTCCTGCGACCGACGTTCACGTTGTCGATGCGGACGTTGTTCTGCCTGTTCCGGTCGCGGCTGCGGTCGATATTGACCTGATTGCGGTCGACGCGGTCGCGGTCCACGATGCTCGGGCGGTCACGGTCGGGACGATTGTCATTCGGACGATTCGGACGATTGTCGTCTGGGCGATTCGGACGGTTGCCGTTGGGACCGTCGGGACGATTCGGACGGTTGTCGGTATTGGGGCCGTCAGGACGGTTTGGACGATTGTCGTTGGGTCCATCGGGACGGTTCGGACGGTTGTCGGTTCCGGCTCCTCCGCCACCCGGTCTCGCGGGTTTGGTGTCAGGACGGTTCGGATAGGTGACCATGCCCGGAAGCGTGGACGGTTTGTTCTTGTCCGGACGATCGACGGAAGGCCGCCCTTTGTCAGGGCCTTGGCCGGGGCCACGGTCCGGTGGCCGGGCATTGCCGCCATCGGGACGATCGGGTCTCGCGCTGTCGGGACGGTCGGGCCTGTCGTTGCCGCCACCACCGGGCCGGGCATTGCCACCATCCGGACGGGCAGCCGGTTTCTGAGCGGACGGACGCTGGGGCGCGGGACGGGAAACGGGCTTGGGCTGCGGCCTGGGTTCGGGCCGCGGCGCGGGTTTGGACTGCGGCCGGGAAGCGGGCCTGGGAGCGGGCTGCGGTTTCGGACGCTGGACCTTGGAGCCGGTCATGGGGCTGCGTTGGGAGGATGCGGATCGCTGGGCAGAGCCCCCTGCTGAACGCCCCCCGCCTGAACGGCCGCCCCGTTCACCACGGGCGGAGACGGGTGGAACCAGGAGGCAAAGGCCAAGGATGGCACTCCATAATGCGGGAAAAAGTTTCATGGCTGTCGGAATCGGTTGGAGGCTTCAATCGTCATCGCCGGGATCCGGTGTCTGGCGGACAATGCGGAGCGTGCTGTCCGGTTGTTTTTCGCCATCGACCACGCGGTTGGTGGCTTTCCAAATCAGGGTGTTCTTGTCCTCGACGGTCAGCTCCTGATTGACGGTGATGGTTTCACCATCGGCGGTGGTTCCTTCGGCACGGACAAGCCAGCCGTCGTCGGAGGGGGTCCAGATGCCCTGCATGGAACCCCCACCTGCGTCGAAGACCCACGAGACGATCGACTGGCGGGCGGCATTCCAGCCGAAGCGGATGCTTGCCTCCTGCGGCTCGCCATCCGAGGTGGTGGTCAGGGTTTCCCCGGTGATGAATTTGCCCGAGGAATCCCAACCGAAGGCGAGATCGAGCCGGACCCCATCCGACGTGGTGCTGGTCCAGTCCCCCTTGAGCGCATCCGTGAGGTCCGCGAGTTGGCCGGCGGCCCCGGTCACGTCCTTGAGCCTGCGGGAACTCGCGATCTGCCAAGCCCCCGCCTCGTTCTTCCGCATGACGGCCGTGTAGCGGAGGGACTGCGGCGGCTCATCCTCGCCCGGGGGCGTCAGATGGACGGTGCCGTCCTCGATGGCCAGGTCCGGAGCCACGAGCCGCACGGAGGCAACCTCCACGGCGATGGACGGGGCGTCCTCGTCCTCGAAAATTTCCTTGTAGTGATCCGTGATGTCCTCCCGCCCGGTGACGAGGTCTTCGGCAGTTAGATCGGAAATTTCGCCGTTCTCCGTGAAGAGGGCGGCCAGGGCGGCGGCATCCTTGTCATTGTAGGCTGCCACGAAATCGTTAGCGGTCTTTTGCAAGCCCGCGACGGATGGATCGGTGGTTTCCTCCGCACGGAGCGGCGTGCCGGCTAACAGCGCGGCGAGCAGGCACCAGCGGAACGCTTGGTCGGTTTTCATAGCGGTTGGTTGATCTGGGCATCAGGCAATATGGACCCCGGCCTGGCGGCTGGCGTCAGGCCGATCTAACAAAAATACGCCGGGAACGCGAGTCCAGCCAGTACCCGCCAGACTAGAACTTCCCGGAACCCCTGCAAGGAATTTCAAGGGGTTGGCGTGCATTCCCCGTCCCTCCACGAATTGCAAGCGCCGGGGATGATCAACGCATTCGAAGCATCTCCCGACCTATCAGATGCGGCCCGGGCCAAGGTTCTTGCGGCCGGTTTTGGCCCCTCCCCCGCGCCTCATCCTTCTTCCGCGGCGTGCGCGAGAATCCATAACAAATCCGAAAGGCGGTTGAAAAAGAGCCGCACCCGTTCCGGCACGGTCTCGCCCGATTCATGGAGCGCGAGCACGCTCCGCTCCGCGCGGCGGGTGATCGAGCGCGCGAAATCCAGTCTGGCACGTTCCATCGACCCCTCCATCCCGAGACGAGCCCGGTCCTTGAACTTGATCCCGCGTGGATAAAAGGTCTGTCGCTTTATCCGTGTGTCCCATTATCCTACCACCCCGACGCGCCGCGCGGTGGACACCCTCGACATCGCGAAGACCCCATCCGGGGAAAACCTCGGCCGCTGCTTCTAGGGACTGATCCATCCCGAAGCAGCCGGTAGTCGCGGGAATGGGTGCTTACTCCGCGGCGAGGGTCACCGGGGCTGGCTGGCTGCCCTTCACGCCCTCTCCGGTGAGCTTGATGTCAAAGGGGGATTCGTCGGCGTCGTTGCTGTCGATGTGGAGGACCGCGGCGCGCTTCCCCTTGGCGGTGGGCTGGAAGACGACGCGAAACGCGGCCTTTCCTCCGGGGGCGATGGTGGTTTTGCGGGGGCCGGTGACGATGAAGTCCTTCGCGTTCTTTCCGTCCTTCCTGACGGCGATGCCCGTGAGCGGGGCCTTGCCGGTATTGTGGATGATGAAGGTCTTCGCATTGCCGGC
>CAXTTX010000499.1:0-1989 GCA_964247045.1 uncultured Verrucomicrobiales bacterium
TGGGTAACAACATCCCCGTGTTCTTCATCCAGGACGCGATGAAATTCCCCGATGTGATCCACGCGGTGAAGATGGAGCCGGACCGCGGCTTTCCGCAGGCGGCCTCGGCACACGCGACGTTCTGGGACTTCATCACGCTGACTCCGGAAAGCATGCACATGGTGATGTGGGCGATGTCGGACCGCGCGATCCCGCGTTCGCTGCGGATGATCGAGGGCTTTGGCGTACACACCTTCCGGCTCATTGATGCGCAGGGTGTCTCGCGCTTCGTGAAGTTCCATTGGCGTCCGACGATCGGCTCGGCGGCGGTGGTATGGGACGAGGCGGTGAAGATCAGCGGTGCGGATCCGGACTTCCACCGGCGCGACCTGTGGGAGGCGATTGACCGTGGTGATTTCCCCGAGTGGGAACTGGGCTTCCAGGTGTTCGATGAGAAGATGGCGGCGGAGTTCGACTTTGATGTGCTCGATCCGACGAAACTGATTCCCGAGGAAATCGTGCCGCTGCGGATGGTGGGCAAGATGACGCTCAACCGGAATCCGGACAATTTCTTCGCGGAGACGGAGCAGGTGGCCTACTGCCCCGCCAACATCGTGCCGGGGATCGGTTTCTCGGATGACCCGCTGTTGCAGGGACGGCTGTTTTCCTATCTGGACACCCAGCTCAGCCGGCTGGGCGGGCCGAATTTCCACCAGATCCCGGTGAACGCGCCGCGTTGCCCGATGCATAATTTCAATCGCGACGGCCTGCGCCAGATGCAGGTGCCAAAAGGACGCGTGGCCTATGAGCCGAACAGCCTCGCTCCGGATGGTCCGCGGGAATGTCCGGCCCATGGCTTCCGCACGCATCCGGAGGCGGAAACCGGCGAGAAGATCCGCAAGCGCGCGGAGACTTTCGCGGACCATTACTCACAGGCGCGGATGTTCTTCCGCTCGATGACGGACCCGGAACAGAACCACATCGCCTCGGCGCTGGCGTTCGAGCTGGCGAAGGTGGAGTTCAAAGAGATCCGCTGCAAGATGCTGGGTCATCTCAAGCACATTGACACGGCGCTGCATGACACGGTGGCCGCGGCACTGGGCATGGAAGGCCAGGCGCTGGAGATCACCCCGGCGGTGAAACCGCGGGACTTGGACCCCTCGCCATCGCTGAGTCTGCTGGGCAAGGATCCGGGCACGCTCAAGGGCCGCAAGGTCGGCATTTTCATCAGCGATGGATTTGACTCACAGTTACTCCAGGATATCCGGGCAGCGGTGAAAAAGGAGAAGGCCGCGTTCGCCATCATCGCCCCGAGGATCGGCGGTGCCACCAGCGCCGAGGGCGTGTTGCGGGAGCCTGACTTCGCGCTCTCCAGGCGGACCATCCGTCTTCTTTGATTCCGTGGTGCTGCTTCTTTCCGAAGAAGCCTGCACGGAACTCGTGGAGGAAGCAGCAGCCGTGAACTGGGTGCGCGACGCTTTCGGCCACCTCAAGGTGATCGGTTTCAACGAGGGCGCCAAGCCGTTGCTGGATGCCGCATCCGTTGTCGAGGATGACGGGGTGTGTGCCATCGCGAACAAGAAGGCGATCGGTCATTATATCACGGCCGCGAAACAAGGGAGACGTTGGGAGCGGGAGCCGACCCTGCGGAGCATCGGATAGAAACCACCCTCAAATTTCCAGGGTGCCGCGCAGAGCACCCGATTTCATCATGCGAATCGCGGGAAAGCCCCCTCCGCCCCATGCGGGCTCCGGCGGGAAAAGGACGCGAACGCTTCCACGTCGCCCCGGAAGGGGCGGCGTCTTTTTCTTGGTGCGAGAACCTTGCGAGATTCATGACACAATCGACTGAAAAGACGGAGATCCGGGTGCTGGCCATGGGGCTGTTTCCCCGGAAGGTTTGGCGGGCGGACGAGTTTGGCGGCTACCGCCCCGATGCCGGGTGGAGGTTCATGATCGCGGCGGGAAACCGTTGCCGGGTGCACCGATCGCGACGGGCTCCGGCGTGGC
>CAXTTX010000499.1:1999-4006 GCA_964247045.1 uncultured Verrucomicrobiales bacterium
GGAGGGAGAGAGCGAGATTCTTTGCGAGGTGCTGGATGGTGCCCACCGCGGCATCCGCTTCCGGGCTTCCGAAGCGGAGTTCATGTGATCCGCTCCGCAGGTCGCTACCGATCGTGCAATCCGATGAGTGCAGTTCGCCACCTTCCCCCGCAACTTGCAATGGTCCTTTCCGGGCCAGCGGATGCGGGGGAAGCAACAAACGCCGTTACTACGGTGATTGGCGGGGTTTTCGCCCCCCGATGCCCATGGCATGTGTTCTGCGAAGAGGTTCACGTCCTCCTTCCTCGAGGATCCAACTCAAACCTACCACAACCATGTTACACTGGACCCTTGTCTTCCTCGTTCTCGCACTGATCGCCGGTATCCTCGGCTTCGGGGGCATCGCAGGCTCTGCCATGGGCATCGCGAAGATCCTCTTCCTGGTGTTCCTGGTCCTGTGGGTGATTTCCCTCGTGACCCGGGGTGGTTTCGGCAAGTCCCGTTGATCGACCGATCACGGGAGAACCATCCGCCACCTCCGGTTTCGTAACCGGGCGTGGCGGATTTCTGCTTTTCATCCGTGGAACCGGGAAGGAGCCATTTGCTCCCCTCCCCTGTTTGAGCAAGGTGGAGCGCCTGACCGTCATGCACTGCGCCAAGGCCTCTTGCAGAATGCACCGGTCAGGCCGCACGGTTAGCCCGCGAATCTTTGATATAGCGTGGAAATCGGCCGGGAACGCGGTCTGCTAGGAATCGACCGCCATGAAAAGCAGCTCGTTTGTTCCTTACAAGACCTCCATTTCCGAACCGGCCCAAGAAGAGCTTCCCAAGGTGGAAGGGATGGGTGCCATCGTCACCGGGAAGGGTACCTTTTTCCGGTTGTGGGCACCGAACGCGGAGGCGGTCGCGGTGACCGGTTCGTTCAACGAATGGGAAGAGGAGGGCGTTGATTTGATCAGCGAGGGCAATGGGTATTGGGCGGGACTGGCGGCGGCAGCGGGTGCGGGCGACCACTACAAGTTCCGGATCAAGAATGGCGACAAGGTGCTGTTGAAAAACGATCCGCGGGCGCGGCAGCTCGATCCGGAGACGGGCAACGGGATCATCTATCAGGATAATTTCGACTGGGGTGATTCCACTTTCGAAACCCCGCCGCTCAACGAGGCGGTGATCTATGAACTCCATGTCGGCACCTTCGGCGGCGAGGATCCGGGCCGGCCCGGGACCTTCGCGGAGGTGGCGAGCCGCCTGCCCTATCTGCAAGGACTCGGCGTGAACGCCATCGAGATCATGCCGCCGACCGAGTTTCCGGGCGAGACGTCGTGGGGCTACAATCCGAGCAGCCCGTATGCGGTGGAAGCGGACTACGGCGGGCCGGATGCGCTGAAGGCGCTGATCAAGGCGGCGCACGAGCATGGCATCGCCGTGATCCTCGATATCGTTTACAACCACTTCGGTCCGGACAACCTGGACCTGTGGCAATTCGACGGCTGGGAGGAGAACGGCGGGGGCGGGATTTATTTCTACAACGACTGGCGGGCGGAAACGCCGTGGGGAGCGACGCGGCCGGACTATGGGCGCGAGGACGTGCGCCGGTATCTGCGCGACAATGCGATCATGTGGGTGGACGAGTTCCGTGTTGATGGCCTGCGGCTGGACGCCGTGAGCTATATCCGCAAGACGAAGGGCAACGACGATGGCGAGACGACGGATCTTCCGGAAGGCTGGCAGGTGCTGCAATGGATCAACAAGGACCTGAAGATCCATGCGCCGCGGGCGATTTCGATCGCGGAGGATCTGGGGAACACCGCCGCGCTGACGGCTTCGGTGGGTGACGGTGGCGCGGGATTCGACAGCCAGTGGGACGCGGGATTTGTCAACCCGGTGCGGACGGTGCTGGAGAACCATGATGACGACAACCGGGATCTCGGCGCGCTCGCCAGCGCGATCACGTCCAACCCGACGGGCAATCCTTTCAACCGGGTGATTTATACGGAGTCCCATGATGAGGTGGCGAATGGGAAGCAG
>CAXTTX010000500.1:0-3992 GCA_964247045.1 uncultured Verrucomicrobiales bacterium
GCAATCCCCAACGCCGCCACAGAAATATCGGAGCTAACCACCGCAACCTCCGCCTCCAAAGCCAAAGTCACCCCCACACACCCCGACCCCGCCCCCACATCCAAAACCCGCATCCCCGGCCGCACCAACCCTAACACCCGCTCCACCAGCAACTCCGTCTCCGGCCGCGGAATCAACGCCCGGGCGTCCGTCTTGAACTCATGCTTGTGGAACCACACCGTGCCTAGCAGATGCTGCAAGGGGATGCCCTCGCCGCGCTTCTTCAAAGTTTCCCGCAGCGGGACCAGATCCGTCTCCTCCAGCGGCCTGTCGAACTGGAGGTAAAGATCCATGCGCGTGCAGCCGAGCTGCCGGGCGACGAGCATTTGCATGTTGCGGCGGGCGTCCTCGATGCCGCGCTTTTCCAGATAGCGCGTGCCGCCATCGATCGTTTCCAAAACGGTGCTCATCCTTGAATCTGGGCGGGAGGGTGAGCCTCCGGACCAGCCTCGCCAAGACCTATGATCGGGATTTTACGGGACCGCGGGGAGGGGGGATTTCCCTCGCCAGCGGGGTTCGGAAATGGTTTGAAGCGCCTGCGGGCAGCCCGTTCCGCGACGATGACAGATTCACACGGAGGCCATTCCGCCCACAAACCGAAGCTTGCCGCGACCACCCTCGCCGCGTTGGGCATTGTTTTCGGAGATATCGGCACCAGTCCGCTTTATGCGTTCCGGGAGTGTTTCGGAGGGGTTCATTCCCACGGAATCCTCGAGGCAAGCCGGGCGAACACGATCGGAGCCGCTTCCCTGATTGTCTGGTCGCTGATCATGGTCGTGACGGTCAAGTACCTGATGGTCATCTTCCGGTTGGACAACAAGGGCGAAGGCGGCGTTCTCGCTCTCTCGACCCTTATCCGCAGCGCCCTCCGCTGCCTTGGCGGCAAGGATCCAAAAAAAATCCTGGTCCTCGGCTTGGCAGGAGCCTCGCTGATTTATGCGGACGGCATGCTCACCCCGGCCATTTCCGTACTCAGCGCCGTGGAGGGCTTGTCCATCAGTGCACCGGTGATTTCCCATTGGGCTGTCCCCCTGTCGGTGGTCCTGCTAACGGGCCTTTTTTACATCCAGCGTTTCGGCACCGGCGTCGTGGGCAATTTGTTTGGCCCGGTGATCCTGCTCTGGTTTACCACGATCGGCTGCCTCGGTGCGCGGATGCTATTCATGCATCCGGATGTCCTTTGGTCCATCAGCCCTTGGGAGGGCCTCTCGTTTCTGAAGCGGGAATGGCAACATGCCTTCCCGATCTTGTCAGCCGTTTTCCTCGCGGTCACAGGTGGTGAATCGTTGTATGCGGACATCGGGCATTTCGGGAAAAAACCAATCCGGGTGGCTTGGTTCTCGGTCGTTTTGCCGGCGCTGGTCCTCAATTATCTCGGTCAGGCCGCTCTCGTTTCATCGAATCCTTCCACCTCCCACAGCCCCTTCTTCCTGCTCGCGCCTCCAATGTTGCAATTGCCGCTGACCATCCTCGCGACCGCGGCGGCGATCATCGCCAGCCAGGCCCTCATCTCCGGCGCATTTTCGCTAACCGCGCAGGCCGTCCAGCTCGGCTGCATGCCGCGCACGCGGGTGCTCTATACCTCGCAGCACTCGATCGGTCAGGTCTATGTCCCCATGGTCAACATGGTCCTGGCGGTCTCCTGCATCGTGCTGGTGATTATTTTCCAAACCTCCACGAAACTTGCCGGGGCCTACGGCATCGCGATCTCGGTGACGATGTCGATCACCTCCTTGCTGTTCTTTTCCGCCGCGCGATCCGTGTGGGGCTGGTCGAAATTGAAAGCCGCGCTCGTGACCAGCCTGTTCATGACCTTCGAGGCTGCCTTCCTCACGGCCAACGCGGTGAAAATCTGGCCGAGCGGCTGGCTGCCGCTGAGCGTCGGCGCCTTCGTCTTGTTCCTGATGCTCACCTGGTTGTGGGGCCGCAAGCGCCTCTACCGCCGCATCATCAAGGACTCCCTGCCCATCGCCGACCTGTTGAAGGAGTTGGAGAAGGGCAAGATCCACCGCGTTTCCGGCACGGCGATCTACATGAGCGGAAAAGGCACCCAGGTTCCGAATGCCCTGCTGCACAACCTGAAGCACAACCAGGTTCTCCACGAGCGAGTCATCCTGCTCCACGTCACCACCACCGACCAGCCGAAGGCGATGCCGGAAGACCTCCTCGAATACGAGGATCTGGGGCTGGGTATGCAGAATGTGACCATCCGCTTTGGTTTCACCGAAACACCCGATGTGCCGAAGGCTCTCAAGGAACGCCTCACCGACGACCGGAAAATTGTCGCGGCAAAGGCCACTTATTTCCTCGGCCGCGAGAACTACGGCATCGGCAAGCACGCCACCATGATCGAGCGTTTCCGCCTCTCCGTCTTCGCCGCGCTGGCGCGAAACGCCTCGCCCGCCACGGCCTATTTCCAACTGCCTCCCGGCCGGGTCGTCGAACTCGGCGCGCAGATCACCCTATGACCCTACTTCGGGGTTGCGGGAGAACCACCGCCTGTTAAGCCGTGGCCATCGAATCCATCTTGTCCATCACCGGTCTCGGGGCGCTTTCAGCCCTCGGCGACGATGTTTCTTCCCACCACCGCGCGGTGCTGGAAAAGCGGTCGCCCTTCCGGCCCCTCGGCGAGCTTCTGGGAAAGAACAGCCCGCACGCCGGCCGGCCCGCCGCGTGGATTCAGAACCGCGAGCTCCTCGTGAACCGCAAGTGGAGCCCCGCGACCATGGCCGCCCTTCATGTCGCCCGCCAGGCCATCACCTCGGCCGGATGGACTGCGGATGAACTGCGGGATGCGGCCTTGGTCGTCGGCACCAGCCGGGGCAATGCCGCCGGTTGGCTCGGACCTTGGCCGGGCAGGCGGCCCTTCAAACTGATGGCCGCCAGCAACACCATCCACAGCGAGCCTGCTTCCGCGATCACCATCGAGTTCGGCATCACCGGTCCCAACCACGTCCTCGCCAGCGGTTGCTCCGCCGGACTGGATGCCGCGGGCATCGCGATGATGATGGTGCGGACCGGCCTCGCCCCCCGCGCCCTTGCCGTGGCGGTGGACCTCCCGCTGGTGCCGATTTTGTTAGATAACTATGCCGCCTCCGGCCTGCTCTCTTCCTCTTTCGATCCCGATCCGTACCATCCTCGCTCCGCGGGCTTCATCCCCGGGGAAGGCGCCGCCGCCATCGCCATGGAAACGGGCGACGGCAAGGGCGTGAAACTCGCCCACTACGCCTGCAATTCGGACGCCTGCGATCCCGTCGGCATCCCCGCCGATGGCGGCCGCACCCCGGATCTCCTGGACAGGGCCCTCGCGCTCCACGGACTTCCAACCGCACTTTGTCCGCATGCCACCGGCACCGCCGTGCAGGCCACTGCGGACCCGGCGGCATTCAACCGTTCCTTTCCCGCCGCGAAACCCACCCTTCATCTCTTGAAATCCTTCACGGGCCACACCATCGGCGCGAGTGGTTTGTTAGAAAGCGTGGTCCTCTCCGGTTTCCTGGAGGAGGGGAAATTGCCACCGAACTTGCCCGGTCGCCACGCGCCCCCCGGCTGGCAACTTCCCGCCGCCGTGCTTGATGCCGCCGGACCCGTTTATAAGCTCTCCCACGGGATGGGCGGCCACAATGCCCTTCTCGTTCTAAACCCGCCCTCGCTGTAATCAACCGCCATGAGCCAGCCCATCCGCCTCTCCGTTTCCATCGACGACCAGACCCTTGAAGTCCTCCAGGGTGACGAGGTGATCCGGCAGTTCAGGATTTCCACATCATCCAAAGGCATGGGCTTTGTGAAGGACACCTATCGCACCCCCACGGGAAATTTCCGCATCGCGGAAAAAGTCGGCGAGGGCGAGCCGGACGGCACCATCTTCAAGCTGCGCGTTCCCACCGGACTCTGGCAACCGGGTGACGAATGCGATGGCGACCACGTCCTGAGCCGCGTGCTCCGTCTCGAAG
>CAXTTX010000501.1:0-3979 GCA_964247045.1 uncultured Verrucomicrobiales bacterium
CGGCTGCGCCGCCTACAGATCCTGGCGAACGCGTTCATCGATGAATCGGCGAATGTGGAGGAGGCCTATGCCGCCGCGCGGGGGAAAGTGGCGGCCATCGTGGAGATCCTCAACCGGCCCTTCCACGTGCCGGCGCTCAACGGGCTGACGGAATTCGATCTGCCGGAGGCGGCGAGCAACACGACGCAGGCGGAATACGAGCAGATGGTGCGCGAGGGCAAGGAATACATCGCCGCGGGCGACGTGTTCCAGTTCGTGCCGAGCCAGCGTTTCGAGACGGATTTCGCAAGGCCACCGGTGGATCTCTACCGGGCGCTGCGTTATGTGAATCCCTCGCCCTATATGTTCATCCTGGAACTGGGGGACTTCGCGCTGGTCGGCAGTTCGCCGGAGGTGCATGTGCGTTCCATCAACGGCCGCATCGACATCCGGCCGATCGCGGGCACGCGCTGGAGGGGCAAGACACCGGAGGAGGACGATGCCCTCGCCGCGGAATTGCTGGCCGATCCCAAGGAGCGGGCGGAACACCTGATGCTCGTCGACCTGGCGCGCAACGACGTGGGCCGCATCGCGAAACACGGGCAGGTGCACGTGGATGACTTCATGGTCATCGAGCGCTACAGCCACGTGATGCACATCGTTTCCAACGTGACCGGTGAACTCGATCCCTCGCATAGCGCGTATGACGTGCTCCGCGCGACTTTCCCCGCCGGGACGGTCAGCGGCGCGCCGAAGATCCGCGCGATGCAGATCATCAACTCGCTGGAGAAGGCGAAGCGCTGCGCCTATGCGGGCGCGGTCGGCTACTTCGGCTTCGACGGGTCGCACGACTCGTGCATCACGCTACGGACCTGCCTGTTGAAAGACGGTAAGGCCTATGTGCAGGCCGGTGCCGGTGTCGTCGCCGATTCCGATCCCACGTATGAGTATGAGGAAACCAAGAACAAGGCGAAGGGCATGCTCCGTGCCATTGCACTGGCGAAAACATTGGGCACTTGATTCCTGGAATCCCCGTTTAGGATATAACACTTAAGATTTAGAAATTCGAGCGATGCTTCTCATCCTGGATAATTACGATTCCTTCACCTACAACCTCGTCCAGTACTTCGGTGAGCTCGGGGCGGAGATGAAGATCTTCCGCAACGACGCACTGACGGTCGACGAGGTGAAGGCGCTGAAACCGAAACGCATCTGCATTTCACCGGGGCCCTGCACGCCGAATGAGGCGGGTATCTCGCTGGAACTGATCAAGGAAATGGGCATGTCCACGCCCATCCTCGGCGTGTGCCTGGGCCACCAGTCGATCGGCCAGGTGTATGGCGGCGACGTGGTCCGTGCCGACCGGCTGATGCACGGCAAGACCTCGCCGATCCATCACAACGGTACCAGTGTCTTCGCCGGGATGCCGGACCCCTTCGAGGCGACGCGCTATCATTCGCTGATCGTGAAGCGCGACACGCTTCCGGATTGCCTGGAGATCACCGCGTGGACGGAGGAAGGCGAGATCATGGGCCTGAAGCACAAGGAACACCCCGTGCACGGCGTCCAGTTTCACCCGGAGTCCATCCTTACCCAGGACGGGAAGAGGATGCTGGAGAATTTCCTGAAGATGTGATACCGCTTCCGGGTGAAGGACGAGCCGGAACAGCAGACGGATGAACGGATCCGCTATGGGATCACACCCGTGAGCCTGGCCTATGTCGGGCCTTGGTTACTGGTGCTCTTCGGGGTTCCCCTGCTGACAAACGCGATCCTCCTGTTTTTCGGGTGGTTTTCTTCCTTGGTAGGAAATTGAACGCGCCGCGGATCACCGCGGCCCGATGATCAGGACATCGGTCAATCCCGGTGCAAAAGATTGGGAGGCCCTGAAGACCACCTTGGTTGCCGAAACGCTGGCAACACTGTCGTGGGTGTTTGAGTTGGTGTTCAGGTAACCGGCGCCCATGACCACACTTGGAATACCTGAGAAAGGCTTGTTGAAAGTGAGTTCGTAAGTGTTGGCGTTACTCGTCCATGTGAATCCGCCTCCGGCAACGAGGGTGGGAACGACGCCGTCCCAACGGAAAGATCCGCGGATGACCCGGAGATCTTCCTCGCCGACGGTGGCACTGAATTCGGCATCCGCACCGAGTTTCACGTTCCCCTTCACGTTGAGGGTGCCGGTCATGGTGTCGCCTGCCTTGCTGACCTTGCTACTGTCCGTGTTGGAGATGCCATCCTTCAAGTCGCCGGCATAGTCCCATAGGTCGTCGATATCCTGCCCCATGCCTGTACCCGCATCCCGCAGGTCATCCACATCGCCCTCCAAGGTGGCAAGGTCCTCCTGTGTGCGGCCGAGGTTGGAATCGAGTGCTCCGAGCAGAAGTCCGGTGGTATTGGTTCCGGTGATGATGCCATCAATCTGCTCCTGGAGCGGGGCGGTGACGCCGTTGAGTTGGGCAAACTCGGCGTTGCTCACCTCGCCATTCCCGAGCTTGGTGGTGCTGATGCCATCGGCAAGTTGCTTGTTGCCGACCACCGGGTGGTTGTCGATTTCCAGCGAGGCGGGCATGCCGGCGGCAGAGCCTTCCTTCGCACGGATCTGGATGGAGGCACCGTCCGCACCGGTGATCGCGAAGCCCCGGTCGGACTGCGGTTCATCCAGCCATTTGCGGACCTGCGCGGTGACGTCGACGACCGCGAATTGCCCGGCGCTCACCGCCTTGGAGGGAATCGTGACGAGCGGCTCGGGATCGAAGGAAGGAGCGTTGCGCGCCGCCGCGGGGGACTCGGTCCACTCCGAGGTCACGCGGTGGATGCCGATCTTGCCGGCCTTTCCCACCTCCGTGACGTAGAAGGTGAGGCGGGCACTGGTGACGTCCGTGGATTTGATGAGGCCGGAGAAATCCCCCGCGTCAAAGCGGATGAAAGCCGTGCCATTCGCGGAAAGCGGAAGGGTGGAGGCATTGCCGGAGCGTTTGTCGATCTTGCCGGGCGGGAAGGAGCAGGTATCCTCGGAAACGGGAAGGGTGGCTGCGTTTGCGGCACCGGCGGTAAACAGGAGACCGGAGATCAGTCGGGATAAAAATGAACTTTGGTGCATGCTCCGATGATGCAAGCGGATTGCGGGAATTGGTCAATGGGGAAGCGGGATCGTTCTCCTTCTTGCTGGGAAATTGAGTGCCTCCCTCTATTGGCGCGTGCCGATGGCGATGAAGTTAACCCTCACGCTGGTGTCCACAGGTTCACCGACGAGGAGGCCGGCGGCCCCGGGGGTGATCGTCCCGATGGCACCAAGTCCCACTGTATTGGGCTGTGTGGGATAACCGATCGAATAAGTGACGGTTGGCGCATCGGTGAACGCCGTGTTGAATTTTACCGAGTATTTTTCCCTTTCGACTCTGGTCACGGTGAAACCACTTCCCGCCACGACGGTGACGGTGGTGCCGTTCCAAAGAAAGGCACCACGGATGATCCGAAGGTTTTCCACGCCGGCAGGGGCTCTGAGTTCTCCCGTCAGACCCATCCTGATGTCCCCGCGAACGTCAAGCTTGGCCTGGGGAGCCGCCGTGCCGATGCCGACCCTCCCCTCGGCGATGACAAGATCCGTCTTGCCGACATAAAGGCCGTTTTGAGGCAAGAAGAGCTTGCCTGTCATGGTGTCGCCGCTCTTGGCGACCTTGTCGTTGATGCTGTCCTTCAATTCGCTGGAGTAATCCCACAAACCATCGATGTCTTGATCGAGTTTCCCGATGGACTCCGTGAAACCCGCATCCGCGCTTCCCAGGGCAGCCGCGCCGGCTTGCAATGCATCAACTTCGCCTTCCACGGCAGCGAGACCGGTCTGCAAGGTCTCCACCGCGCCCCCCAGATTTCCCGCGCCGGTTTTCAAACCGTCGATCTGATCCTGGAGCGGGGCGGTGACGCCGCTGAGCCGGGCGAACTCCGCGTTGCTGACTGTGCCGTTGCCGAGCTTGGTGGCATTGATGCCATCGGCGAG
>CAXTTX010000502.1:0-3977 GCA_964247045.1 uncultured Verrucomicrobiales bacterium
AAGTGTAAACGATGTCTCCGAACACCCGTTAAGGATGTGTCCGGTCTGTACAGACGCCCTCGTCCCCGTTAGCGTTTGCTGCCGTGCCAGTCGCCACTTTCCCGATCTCATGCCACCCCTTTCTCCGTCTTCAGGGCAAAATCCATGTTCTCCCCTTCCAGCGCCATCCCATGTTCTGCCGCGCTCCCCCTTCCAAGCCACACCTTGCACACCTCCCCCGAACCTGCTAAACCCCGCGACACCATGAGCATCGGCTTCTACTCCATCGCGGGCACTATCTTCTTCGGGCTGGGCGTCCTCGTCTGCCTCTCCGCCGCCATCCTTTTCATCGCCAGCGGCATGGGCCTTTCCGCCCTCCCCAGGGCCCACCTCAACCTCCACGACACCTATTACATCATCTACAAGCCAACCTACCGGCTTGCACAGCTTGCCCTTCCCCTGACAGCCGGAATACTCCTCATGATCTCCGGCAGATTCATGAAGCAGTCCTCCCGCTCCATCCAGGCCCAGGCCGACGAGGCCGCCGCCTCCTTTCGGACCGGCGAGTCTTCCCTATCAAGCCCTGAAGGCCCGGAATAAGCTAGCCCAGCGCTTCAGCGCTGATCTTTATCCACAGCTCGGCGATGCCACCCGTATCGGTTCGCTTGGATGGAATTTGAGTCCCGGAGGGACGGCATAAGGTAGCCGGTGGCGTAAGCCACCGGTAGCGCGCCGTACGATTCCTGAGCCCCGGCAGGGGCGGCAGAAGCGTTGCCCGCGGGAATACACCACATTTGGAAACCTTCTCTCTCGCCTCTGCCGGGGCTTGGTTTCCTCCCTTGGGACACCGGTGTTTCACGCCACCGGCTGTTTATGCGGTTCTCCGGGACTCCCCAACCACAACGGCATCTGGATCATCACCCCCGTGACAAAACAAAACGCGATGTCCGCGATGAACGACGTGTGCCGCGGTGGAGCCAGCCCGTTGCCCAACGCCGCCACCACCAGAATCGTCCCCATCACAAAATGAAACGGTCCTAACAACCGGATCAGCCCAACGAACTTCTCCGGCCGCGCGCACACCATCGCCAGCCCGATTCCGATACACCCGAACGTCCCGGAGGCCATCCGCATCCAATAGTCCAGCATCGGATCATAACGAATCGGCCGCGATCCCATCTCGTACAGCTGGTCCCGCGCCATCCCCCACGGCATGAACATGAAGAAGAACGAGATTCCCCATCCGCAGGCCCCCACCAGCAATCCGAGACGGAGAGTGTTCAGCCAGATGCGTTCGGTTGGGAGCATATTGAAGGGTGAAAAACCATTCGATGAGGTTTTAGCCTGTGCTTTCGCGAGAGGAGGGTGGTTCGCGGGCGGTGTCCGCAGGGGATAACACCTCCGCGCGGCAGCGCGTAAGGAGGGAGGACATTCTTGTCCTCCTGGGTGAGGCAACGATCCATGGGGAAGGCATCCCTGTGGAGCCTTATTCATGCCTTGCTGACAACGACAGTCGTTGCCCCTTACGCGCCGCCGCGCGCTCCATTCGTCTGTCCTGCCGCTTTCGCGGGAAATCGATCCCTCCCGAAAAAATTTGTCCACATCTAGGACTGGCAGGGTGTTCTCTCATGTAGACCATGCGGGAATCCGACGAATCACTCCTCCTGTCCTTCGCCACCCACCGTGACGAAGCCGCCTTCCGCCAGTTGGCGGAGCGCCACATGGGGCTCATTTATCACACCCCCCTCCGCCGCACCGCCCATCGCCAACTCGCCGAGGAAGTCAGCCAGAACATCCTCTGTGCGCTTGCCAAAAAAGCCGCCTCCCTCGCGAAGAATCCCGACCTGCTCCCCGCCTGGCTCCATCGCGCCACCGTCTTCGAATCCTCCAAAGCCATGCGCTCGGAAATCTCACGCCAACGCCGCGCGCTCCTCCAGGATCCGGCGGAGCTTGCCTCCACCGGCACCGGCGACTCCCAAACTTCCACATGGGCAGAAGCCCTCCCGCACCTCGACCTCGTCTTGGACAAACTCTCCGCTGCCGAGCGCACCGTCATCCTCCAGCATTACTTCGAGAACCGGCCATTTCCCGCCATTGCCAAAACCCTCGGCAAGAATACCGCCGCCGTCCAAAAGCAGGCCCAGCGCGCCCTCTCCAAACTCGGTCGCCTCCTCCGCTCGCGTGGCGTCGCCTTGCCCGCCACCGCCATCGCCTCCGGCCTCGCCACCGGGCTTGCCCGCGCCGCTCCTCCCGCTTTCCTCCAGTCAGCCACCGCCGCCGTCCTAACAGGATCGGTCGAATTCTCCACCACCGGCATCACCCTCATGACGCTCACCAAATCGAAGGCCCTCGTCCCCTTGCTCATTCTCATCCTCGCGCTCCCGCTGGCCTGGCAGCAGATGGCCATCTCCCGGGCGTGGAGTCGGAATGACCAACTCCGCGCCCACCTCGGGCCCCCGCGCGACATTGATGAATCGGCACCCGCCACCGGCAGGGACCGCACCAATCCGCGTGGAACCGGCATCTCCTCGAATATCGATATCCTCGTCCTGCTCGACGAACAACGTGAAGCTATCCGGGTGGGAGGATTGCGTTATGAAGCGTTCCACGCGAAACTGCGGGGATTGGGGAATGAGGTGCTCGTCAGGCTTGTCGGCGAGGCAGCCACATTGCGCGCGAACCGGGAAGACAAGGACGCCCTGTTGAACTCCCTCCTCGCCGCCATTGCCACACGGGATCCGGCGCTCGCCGTCACCACCGCCGTGGCTTCCTTCGGCAACGGGACTTCCTTTCTCCAACAGCTCGGCAGGTCGGAAGCTCCCCGCCACTTCGCCACTTGGGCGAGGAAAGATCTTCTGGCGGCGAAAGTTTGGCTCGATGAACAGGAGAAATCCGGGAAATTCCAATTGCCCGGCAGCCCGGATCATTTCACTTCCCGCTCCGCCTTGAACGGCTTCAAGACCGGCCTCATCGCCGCGATGGTTTTTGCGAACTCGCCGGATACCGCCGCCTATCTCTCGGCAATGCCGCTTGATGAACGATTCTACCTCATCAACGGCTCCATCGGAGCGGCTGACAGGGGAACAACCCCGCCCGGTGGCGATTTTGCAGGCTATCTAACCGTGATTCGTGAACAACTGCCGGGAAAGGAACATGATGAAGCCTTGAAGAATCTCGCGGGTGCTCTATCCGATTTGAGCGGAGGGTCGCCGGAAGTCAGCGCGCTTCTCGTGGCGGGACAAGCCACCCCCGCGGAAAGGGAAATCATCGTCCGTGCCTCGGTCATGAAGGTTCTTGGCGCTGGCCGTATGCCTCCGGATCTTGCCCGGGATGCCCGCATCTTGGCGGAAACCCGGGATTGGCTCCGGCAGGAAATTCCCGCCAAGACGAATGAAATCCTGCGGGAGGGGATGGAACTGGCCACTCAAAATAAAATCCGGCGCGCGGATCTGAAAATCCAGGAGCTTCGCGCGCTGGCGGAGCCTTCGGATGAATCTCTGGTCGTAACGCTCAGCCGTGAGGACTTTACGCCCCGCCTCTCCGAAGCTCTCGAACTCGCGGCAAAGATCAAAGACCCTGTCCGGCGCGCGGCCGTCATCCAAACGCTCAACAGCCAACAACCTCCCGCGAAATGAAGAACTCCGTGATCATCCCATGCATTCTGCTCGTGGCGGGCGGCATTGCTGTATTCCAAAGCCGCTCGCTCGATTCCTTGGAAAAGGAACACACGGCGCTATCGCGCGCGGTCTCGTCCGGGACGGCTTTGTCGGCATCTGCCAGGCGAGCGGAGTCCGGAGCCGGATGGGGGCCTTCTTCTCCGGATCCTTCCACCGCAGCCGTCGCGACGTCGGATGCGCGGCTTGCGGAAATCCAGGACCTCATGGTCGGCTTGCTGAAAAAAGTCGCTGAGGCACGCGCTGGCAAGCGGCCTGATCCGGCCCAGGAAGCTGAGATGAGAGTGGATCAGTTGAGACTCTCCGGGGCCTTTGCCTCGTTTG
>CAXTTX010000503.1:0-3977 GCA_964247045.1 uncultured Verrucomicrobiales bacterium
CTTCCAGGTGGCGAGCGGGTCCTTCGCCGTGGCCAGGGGACTGGCTGATGTTAGGACCGCGACGCACGCGGCGAGGCCGGTGAGGGTGATGACTGAGGTGGTGGCACGAGGGGATTTGAGTTTGGTTTTCATAGCGGCTCCGGTTTAGCAGCCGGATGACGCGCCGGGCCATACCACTGCCGGAGGGGGAATCCGCGGGTTTGGGGTCATTCCATACTCATTTAGTGGTATTCCGGAGCGGGGAACCGTGGTTAGGTTGTCAATGTGACGATCACCCGCCGCATCCTGACCCAAGTCGCCGTGGCCGCCGGAGCCGTGGTGGCGGTGGTCTCCGCGGTGGCCTATTGGAACGTCTTCAACACCACCCGGACGAGGGAGATTGAGAACCTGGAAACCTATGTCAGGGAGCGGACGCGGCGCGAGGAAAGCGGTTTCCGCCAGATCGAGATGAATCTCGCCACGGTGCGCGGCCAGTTCCTGAAACGCATCGCGGAACCTCCTCCGCCCAACTGGCGTGAACAATGGGAGCGGCGCTTCGAGCGTTTTGCCGATGGTGCGTGGCGCAGCCGCAAGGAGTTTTCCGACGGGAGGAAATTCTCCACCCTGTGGATGCACCGGGATGCCTCGCTAACACCCGTCTACCAGAACCAGATCCTGCAGGCGCAGGACATCTGCGACGAGTTGCTGCCTTCGTGGGGGGATTCGTTCCCGAGCCTTTATTTCAATTTTCCGGGGCCCGCGAACATCGGGTTCGATCCGACGATCCCCTCGTGGGTGTGGGACACCCCGTCCGACTACGACATGAACGCCCAGGAGTGGGTGAAGATGGCCTTTCCGGAGAATGATCCTTCCCGCGGTTTTGTATGGACGGGCGTGGTGGAGGAAGAAGTCACCAAGACTCCCCAGGTCGCGGTTTTGCTGCCCGTTGACCTTGATGGGGAGATGCTGTGCTCGGTGGCGCACAGCATCAACGTGCGTGGAATGATCGATGAGACGACTCACGGTGTCTTGCCAGGCGGGATGCAGATGATTTTCCGCAGGGATGGCAGGCTCATCGCGCATCCCGCGTTGAAGGAGAAGATCATTTCGAGCAAAGGTCTTCTAACGGCTTCCGCGAGCGGGGACGCGGGACTGGTCCGGCTATACGGGATCGCGGAGAAGTCCACGGAGAAGATCTTCTCGGGATACGACCCGGAGGGGGAAGTCTACTACGTGGCGGCCCGTTTGAGAGGTCCGGACTGGTTTTTTGTTTCCGTGATGCCGCGCGCGTCGCTGCAGCAGCAGGCGTTCGCATCAGCGAGATGGGTGCTCTGGTCCGGGCTGCTGTCGCTGGCGCTGGTGCTCGGGGCTTTCGCGTGGATCCTGCGCCGCCAGGTGGCATTGCCGCTCGCGGAATTTGCCCGGGCGACCGGCCGCATGAGCGCGGGAGAAATGGATGTCCGCGCGGATGTTCCCGGAGATGACGAACTCGGACGGCTGGCCGATGCCTTCAATGAGATGGTGGGCAAGGTGGCCGCGCGCGGTGCGGAACTTCACGCGCTCAACCAATCGCTGGAAGAGCGCGTGACGGAACGCACCCGAAAGCTGCGCGAGTCGGAAGAGCGGTTTGGCAAGGCCTTCCAGGCGAGCCCCGCGTTGATCGCCCTGACGCGGCTGGCGGATGGCACCTTCATCGCGGCGAACGACGCGTTCCACCGGATTTCCGGCTACCCGGAAGAAGAGGTGATCGGTCACAGCTCGCTGGAGCTTAATATTTACGCGCGGCCCGAGCAACGGGACGAATACGTGGACCTGATCCGGAGGCACGGGTCGGTGCGCGACCGCGAGCACGAGCTGCGCGACAAAAGCGGCAACCTGCGCACCGTGTTGACCTCCGGTGAAATTTTCGAACTCGACGGCGAACCCCATCTTCTAACGGTCGGGCTCGATATCACGGACCGGAAACAAGCCGAGTTGGAAATGGCGCGGGCGCTTTCGCGGGAAAAGGAGCTGGGGGAACTGAAGAGCAGTTTCATTTCGATGGTTTCCCATGAATTCCGCACGCCGCTGGGCGTGATCCTGTCCGCGGCAGACGTGCTGGAGCGCTATTTCGACCGGCTTTCCGCGGAGGATCGCGCTTGCCATCTGGAAATGATCCAGCGCTCCACGAAGAATCTGGCGAAGCTGATGGAAGAAGTGCTTTTGTTAGGAACGGTGGAAGAAAGGCACATGCGGTTCACACCCGCGCCGTTGGATCTCGGAGCGCTCGCCCGTTCGCTGGCGGACGAGATGGTGTCCGCCACGCATTCCGTCTGTCCGCTGGTGTTTGCCGCGAGGGGCCCGCTGGCCGGTGCGGTCGGCGACGAGAGCCTTCTCCGGCATATCCTCACGAACATCCTGTCCAACGCCGTGAAATACTCCGAGCCGGGCAGTCCGGTGGAATTCACCGGCACGCGCGAAGGCTCCAATGTGGTTTTCACCGTGCGTGACCGGGGCATCGGCATTCCCGCGGAGGACCAGGGACGGATTTTCCGTTCGTTCACCCGCGGCCGGAATGTCGGTCAGCGTCCGGGCACCGGTCTCGGGCTGCTCATTGTCGAACGCTGCGTGCAACTGCACGGTGGAACCGTGGAACTGGAGAGCACCGCCGGAGCCGGGACCACCGTGACAATCACCCTGCCGGTATTTTCCCATCTGCCATGAAAACGATCCTCATCATCGAAGACCAGCCGGACATGCGGCGGAACGTCGCGACAATTTTGAAAATGGAGGGCCACGCCGTCCTCGAGGCGGAACACGGCAGCCAGGGCCTGGCCATGGCCAAGGACGAGAAGCCGGACCTGATCCTCTGCGACGTGATGATGCCGGAACTCGACGGTTACGGAGTGCTCCGGGGGGTCCGTGCCGATCCGACGATCGCCGGCACTCCCCTGGTTTTTCTAACGGCCAAGGGCGAGAAGATCGATTTGCGCGCCGGCATGAACCTGGGAGCGGATGACTACCTGGTGAAACCGGTTTCAGCGAGCGATCTGCTGGCCGCCATTTCGGCGAGGCTCGAACGCGAGAAACACCGTCATTCGCCCGGCTTCAATCCGGATTTCACCAACGCCGCTCCGTTGGAAAGGAAACTGGGCCTCACTCCCCGGGAAGCGGAGGTCTTGCTCTGGGTCGCGCAGGGTAAAAGCAATCCGGAGATCAGCACCATCCTCGGCGCGGCGGAAGGCACGGTGAAAAAGCACCTCCAGAACATCTTCGAAAAAACCGGGGTGGATAACCGCAACGCCGCTTCGATGCTGGCCCTCGAGTCATTGTCGTAGCCGCGACTTCACTTTACCATCGCGGTTCCCTCGAAGGGAATGCGGGTCGTCTTCACATCCAGCAATGGTCCAAGTTCGTATACGTTCGTGTAACCGTAGGCGTGGAGGTTGATGAAGGTTTGAATGTTCAGGGCGAGAATCTTTGCCTTGGTTTGAAAGCCGAAGGGGTGGTTGTAGAAATTGTTATTGCAGTAGATCAGAATCCGGGTGTCTTTCCCCGGAATGGCCTTTTGCAGGGTCTCCGCCGTGAAGTCGGTGAAGTCCAGGTGCAACGCGCCCTTCACATGGATCTTTTCGAACGATTCCTTGGCGCGGGCGTCCAGGATGACAGTGCCGGGTTCCGCTGCCATGTTGAGGAAATCTTCCTCGCTGACACGGCGTTGGGCACGCACCGGTTCCAGTTCACGGGTCAGCTTTGCAAAGCCCTGGTAGTCGATGGCCGGGTTCTTGATCTCCGCGGCAGGGAGGGCGAGTTGTGTCGCAAGGGCGAGGGAGGTGAAGAGGAAAAATTTCATGACGAAGTCCTTTTACCCCGGTGGCGGGTCGTTGTCCGTAAAGGCACCGTAAATAAGGCGGCGCCCTCACGCGGCCTCGGAAACCCTGCGGGGCAGCACGAGCCAGATCCACACCAGCGCCGCCTGGCAGAGGATGAACCAGGGGAACATCCAACCCGCACGCGTG
>CAXTTX010000504.1:0-3966 GCA_964247045.1 uncultured Verrucomicrobiales bacterium
CAGTGGCAACATCCTGGAGGTGGACGCGGGAATCATCCAGGGCAACAGCGGCGGTCCGGTCGTGGAAGTTTCATCCGGCAAGGTGATGGGTGTGGTGACCCACCTCACCAACGCCCGCAAGGACATCTGGTCGGAGGGAACCCGCCAAGGCAACGTCCGGCGCTTCGCCTGCCGGCTGAACAAGGACTGGACTTGGAAGCGGATGAAGATCGGGACCTTCCTCGCCGATGCCAAATCGCTGGACCAGTTTGACCAGATGACGCGGCTGTGTTTCGCGATGGTCCAGTTGGAACCCCAGGAAAGCGGCCTGCGCCTGGACACCCAGGTGGGTGAAAACTCCACCGCGCTGGAGATCATCAAGGAGAACACCGGCAACCCGTTGGTGAAGTCGCTCATCGACATGAACACCGACCTCGCGTCGCGGAAGACCTCGATGAGCACGCAGGATTTGAAGAAGAAATTCCGCAGCCTCCTTTCCCAAGCACAAGCACAGGCGGTGCGTTCCAATGACGCGCTCAAGCCGCAGAACTTCGCGTGGTTCCACCGTACCCGCGCGGATGCCTCGGTGACCGCGCGCCAAGAGTGCCTCGATGCGCTGCGGCGGAATCTGGAAGCGCTGAAGTAAGGGGGAACCTGGCGACGATTGCTTGTTAGAATGGATTGGGACGCAAAAGAATCCGCTTGGGATGGATACCGGTTCCGGCGGAAGGCGTTTTGGATTTCCATTCCGGTTTCCGTGGTGAGCGTGGTCTTGACGGAGAGCTTTTTCAGGGGATGGGAATTGTTGCCCTTCCTGTCCGTCCTGCCTGTTGTCGTTACAGCTTCGGTGATGCAGTTTTTCAAGTGCCCTGCCTGTGGCGAGTGCTTCTTCTACCGGACCGGTTTCTTTGCCATTTATCATCCCTGGGCGGATCAATGCGAGCATTGCGGATGCCCGAAGTGGGAGTTGACGGTTCCTCCCCGCGGACCCCTTACAAAAGACGGTTACTATCCGACCCCGCGGGATGAGAGCCCGCCTCCCGACCCCGTGATTGCAGAACGGGCCGAACTGGCAAGATTCCTGGCGCTGGTGCTCCGGGATGATCCCAAAAGCATCGGGCTGAAGCGTGATGCGGAAGGCTGGGTGAATCTTGAAGAGCTGCAGGGCAGGGCAGCCAAGGCAGGCATTCCGGTGAGCCGGAATGCCATCGGGGATTTTCTGGCCACAGAGGAGGGAAGCCACTTCGCCACGGACCCCGCGGGCGGCCGCATCCGCTTCCGCCGCTGATTTCTCTCGTCATCCACGGGAAAGTTCCCGATGAAGTTGATAGAGGATGCGCACCGAAACCCTACCGGCGGACACCAACGAAATCCGCCACCTCCGCGACCTGTCACCCCGTCAGATCCGCTCCGGCCTCGCGGCTTGGCTCGGCTGGCTTTTCGACGGGCTGGACATGCACCTGTACACGCTCGTCGCAACCGCCTTCGTGGCGCAGCTGCTGGTGACGGGGGAGAGCGATCCGCAGGTTGGGCAGAAGGCCTCGATCATTCAAGCCGCCTTCCTGGTTGGCTGGGCACTGGGCGGCGGGTTCTTCGGCCGCGTCGCGGATCTCATCGGGAGAAGCCGGGCGCTGGTGCTGACGATTCTAACATACGCCTGCTTCACCGGCCTCTCGTATTTCTCCACCGAGTGGTGGCACTTGCTCATCTTTCGTTTTCTCGCCGCACTGGGAATCGGTGGTGAGTGGGCAGTGGGAGCATCCCTGCTCTCGGAAACGTGGCCGAAAAAGTGGCGGCCATGGATCGCGGCCACGCTGCAAAGCGCGGTGAACTGCGGGATCCTTCTCGCGTGCCTGGCGGGAGCCTTGCTGAAAGGGCATCCGCCGCAGTGGATTTTCCTCGTCGGCATCCTGCCCGCCTTCATCACCCTCTGGATCCGGAGCGCGGTGCCTGAAACCGACGAATGGACGGAGGCGAGGAAAACGACGACACCGCCACGAGTGCGCGAGTTGTTCGGCCCGGGCGTGCGCTCGATCACCTGGCGGGTGATGCTGATCTGTGCCGTGTCCCTCACCGCCCACTGGACGTTCATGTTCTGGCAGCAGAGTTACATCCGCAGCCTGCCCGCTGTGGGGCCGCTGAAGGTGGACAAGGACCAAGCCACCGTGATGGCGCTGCTGTGGATCATGGTGGGGTCGCTGATCGGCAATTTCATGGCGGGCGGACTGGCGAAGATCTTTGGTTATGGCAAGGCCATTGCGGTGATGTTGCTCGGCTATTTCGCCGTGATGTGGTTCACCTTCTCGTTCGGGCACAGCCTGGGAATGACTTATTTCCTGTTCGCTGTCATCGGCCTGATGCAGGGCTGCTTCGGGTTGTTCACGATGTGTCTGCCACCGCTGTTTCCCGTACTGTTGCGGAGCACCGGCGCGGGGTTCTGTTATAATATCGGGCGGATCTTGTCCGCGGCCGGGGTGGTTTTCTTCGGGATCTTCAACAAGGTGCAGGGAGACTTCGCGGGAGTGCTGTTGATGGCATCCTATTTGTTCATTCCGGCGGCGTTGTTCGCATTGATCCTGCCGAAGCAACCCGAGGACTAAAGCGCTGAGAGGCATCGCAAATGTGGCGCTTTTCCGCAGGCAACGCTTCTGCCGCCCCTGCCGGGGCTCAGTAACCGGGCGACACCGTAACCGGTGGCCTACGCGCACCGGCTACCTTCTGCCGTTCCTCTGGGACTCAATCCATCCAAGGCGAACCGATGCGGGTGGCATCGCCCGAGTTGTGTATAAAGAACAGGAAAGAACAGGAATAAAGCGGGTGGAAAGCTACGGGAGAAATTTCTCCCGAATGACCTGCCAAACCTTTTCCACTTCCAGTTCATTCTGGCAGCGCAGGTCCAGCGGGCACTTCGGCAAGAGGCACGGCGCGCACTCCGCATGACGCCAGACGAAGGCATGACGCCTGCCGAGGGGACGCTTCCACGCCGGATCATTCGGCCCGAACAAAGTCACGCAGGTGGCTCCCACATGTGCCGCCAGATGAGGCAAGGAACCATCGGCCGCGACGACGAGCCCGTGCACGGCCAGCAAGGGGAAGGCACCCGCCAGCGGTGAGGCCTGGAAAAACTCAACCCCCTCCCCCAACGCCTCCGCGAGGGATTTTCCAAGGTTCCGGCCGCCGCCCCCGCTGGTGACAGTCACCCGCTTTCCTGTCTCCAAAAGCCGCTTGCCGATTTCCACCCAGCGCTCCAGCGGCCATTCGTGGTTCGGTCCGAAATCCGACCCCGGGCAGAGCAGCACCGCCCCCTGCACCGGCTCGATCCCCAGATCCACGGGCGCGAAAAACCCGGCCTTCGCCGTGGGGATGCCCAGTTCCTCGACCGCCGCGAGGTAGTGCCGCACCCGGTGCTCCAGCGGTCCCACTTGGTAAGCCAGCATGTGGGTCAGGAGTTTTGCCACCTTCCGGTCCCCGGTGCCGAGCCGCCGCGGAATCCCGGCCAGCTTGAAGATCTCCGCCCCGGCCAAGTCCCACGCCAAGGAAGCCTGCCATTTTCCGGAAAGCTCGAGCGCCACGGCCTTCGGCTTGGTTTTCGGCGGAAAGGCCAGCACCGCCAGCCCGTCCACCGTGGCCCAGAAATCCCTCTGTTCTTCGACGCAAAGGACACCTGTTCCGACCCCGGAAGCGACCAGCGCCCGCACGGCAGGCACCGCGAAGCAGGCCTCGTCCCACCGCTCCGGCGCGGCCACCAGCATTCCTCCGGAGTCTGTCGTCACCGGTTGAACCTAACGAGGACAAGGCCTTCCGGGGAAAGCAAATTCGCCCCACCCCGGCAGAAATGTCTTTACACCCCGGTGCCGCCCGGTAGATTTCGCGCCCCGGCGGCCCGACCGCCATCCACTTTTAACATCCAGAAGCCATGAAAGTTCTTTCTTCCCTCGCCTCCGCGAAGCGCCGCCACGCCGATTGCCAAGTCGTGAAGCGCAAAGG
>CAXTTX010000505.1:0-3930 GCA_964247045.1 uncultured Verrucomicrobiales bacterium
CGGGTGGGAAAACGGTCACGTTGATCAAGGGGAACAGCGAGCGGGCGGGGCTGTATGGTGCTTTCCATTTCCTGCGCCTGATCCAAACGCGGCAATCTATCAGCGCGTTGAAGATTGTCGAGAATCCGAGGCTCCAGCGGCGGATCCTGAACCACTGGGATAACTTGAATGGCAGCGTGGAACGGGGATACGCTGGGAAGTCGATCTGGAAGTGGGACGAGCTTCCGGCGAAAGTGGATCCCCGCTACCGGGACTACGCGCGGGCCTGCGCGTCGATCGGGCTCAATGGTGCGGTGCTCAACAATGTGAACGCGAAACCGGAACAACAGCGAATCTGGCGAAGGCCGCGGTGATTGCGAATGAATTGCGGCCGTATGGCATCCGGGTTTATCTTTCGGCGAACTTCGCCGCGCCGCAGCAGCTGGGTGGATTGGCGGACGCGGATCCCCGGAATCCCGAGGTGCGGAAGTGGTGGAAAGCCACGGCGGATGAAATCTACAAGCTGATCCCGGACTTCGGCGGGTTGCTGGTAAAGGCGAACTCGGAAGGGCAGCCGGGGCCGCAGGACTACGACCTCACGCATGCGGAGGGCGCGAACCTGCTGGCGGAGGCGCTGGCACCGCATGGAGGGATCGTAATGTGGCGGGCCTTCGTTTATAACAGCCCGAAGGTGGACGCGGACCGGGCGAAGCGAGCCTATTTGGAATTCATGCCGATGGACGGCTTGTTCCAGTCGAACGTGATCGTGCAGGCGAAGAACGGGCCGATCGACTTCCAGCCGCGGGAGCCGTTTCATCCTTTGTTCGGTGCGATGAAAAAGACGCCGCTGATGCCGGAGCTTGAGATCACGCAGGAAAATCTGGGGCACTCCACGGATCTGGTTTATCTGGGGCAGATGTGGGAGGAGTTCCTCAGGTCCGATACCGATGGGAAGGGGACTCAGGTGGCGGACACGCTCGATCATCCGCAGTTGAGCGCGATCGCGGGAGTGGCGAACACGGGGACGGACCGCAACTGGTGCGGCCACCACTTCGCGCAGGCGAACTGGTATGCCTACGGGCGGCTGGCATGGAACAGCAGCCTCAAGGCGGATGAGATCGCCAACGAATGGGTGCGGATGACGTGGGGGAACGATGCGAAGGTTTTGAGCACAGCGACCGGGATGATGAAGGGATCGTGGGAGGCGCTGGTGAACTACGAGATGCCCATGGGCCTGCATCACATCATGGAGGGCGGGGGACATTTTGATCCGGCGCCGCAAACGGTGAACAAGGGAGCGCCGGAGTATTCGGCGTGGTATTACCACAAGGCGGACAGGGACGGGATCGGCTTTGACCGGACGAAGAGTGGATCGGACGGGGCGGGCCAGTATGCGGGGCCGGTGGCGGCGAGATTCGAGGATCCGGCGACGTGCCCGGACGAGCTTCTGTTGTGGTTTCATCATGTGGATTGGGATCACCGGATGAAGTCGGGGAGGACGGTGTGGGAGGATCTTTGTTTCCGTTACAATGACGGGGTGAGTTATGTGGAGAAGATGCAGGACGACTGGCAATCGCTGGGCGGGAAAATCGATCCGGAGCGGTTCAACTCGGTGAGCGGGAAGCTGGAGAAGCAGTTGAAGCATGCGATCAAGTGGCGGGACACGTGCGTCCGGTATTTCCAGTCGGTGAACGGGAGGGAGATGCCGACGTATTTGAAGCCGTGAGTTTGGTGCATTTTGGAGACAAAAATCGGAGTATTTTTGCAGAATCCGTGTTGTAGCAGCACGATGGAGCCCTGATTTTGCAGATTTTTGTCGATTTTGGCTTTCGCGTTGGGACAGCGCGGAAAGGCCGTTTATTTACGCAAAGGGTTTGTTTTCAATTTGTTGGGTGAGAATCGGGATCTCCCGGCGAGGTTGCGAAATGGGCAAATGACAACAAATGCCATGTATTTGAAGAAAGACTCAAGACACAAGACTTGGAGACGTAAGAGGAAGGCATTGAAGAGGAGGAGATTGGAGAGGGAGAGGGGAATTGTGGGCCAAAATCGTTTTCTGGGGACGGACGGTGCTGGAACCAAGATCAACAAGGGGGTGGCGGGAAGCGGAGGAAGGCAGAGGGCTGCGGGGCAGGCGAGGTGTACCGGCACCGGTCCCAAGATGTTGGAGGTCGGCATGGCCCGATTTTACCAAATCCGAGGCTGCGTCTCAACCGACGGCGCGTCTGCCAATACAGATTGCGCGGATGGCAGGTGGAAGCGTCACAGTTTGAGTCAGTAAGACAGGATTTCGGTCGTCCTTGGTCGACTTGGGGAGGAGGAAAGCCGGTCCGGGCTGCGTTGGCGTTCACTTCTTCATGGCGCTGACAACAGGGAATATGCGCCCCACCTTTTCGCCGGATTTTCCCGTATCCGCGTCGTCGGGAATCTCGGGCGCCATGACCCATTCCAAGCAGCCGCCGCTGTCCACGACGGTGAAGTCCTTGCCGCCCTCAATGAGAATTCCCTCCACCTTCCAGGTGGCGCCGTTGAAAACGGGAGACCCGGAGTTGCCAATAAAGGCATCCAGATTGGTCATGAAATCGTTCTTGTTGCGATGGATGATCTTGCCCTTGGTGCAAGGGCGGAGCGGGAGGCCGCAGGGATGGCCCAACATGACAAGGTTCTGGTCGTCTTCTGGCGTCGAGTCCTTTTCGTTCAATTCCAAGGGTTTGATGGAATCCGGCAATTTTTCCGCCAGTTTCAGGATGGCCCAGTCGCCGCTCTCCAGGTAATTCGCCGCGTCGGGCTTCGTGCTCAAGATAAGCCTCCTGACGACGACGTTGTCCCCTTTCAAAACGACCTGGATCGCGGAGCCCCCGGAGGCCACCTCTTTCGGCAACTTGTCCGTGTAGCCGAAAATGATCGAGAGATCTTCCCCCAACAGGTCGATGCAATGGCCTGCCGTGACGACCCGTCCCCCAGAGATGAGGAAGCCCGTGCCGCTGTTCCTCACACAAGGCGTGTCAAAGTCCTGGACGCCGCTGCAAAGGTTGAAACTGCTGCCATAGGTGAGGGTGAGCAGCGAGTCGGTGTCAAAGCCGTGGTTGATCGACTGCGTGGGAACGATCAAACCGACAGCGCTGCTGAGTTCATCCAGGCGGTCCGCGGGCTTCTCATCGGGTTTGGTGAGTTTGGGAAGGCTTTTGTTGGCCTTGAGGCTTTCGATAATTGCGTCGATCGTGGTAGGGATGTCGTTGCCGCCATGAATGGAAAACGCCTGGGCGTTGTGGGGTTTCGTTTCCTTGACCAAGGTGCGAACCGCGGAGTCGCGAAACTCGGGCGGTAACGACGGCACGTCGTTGAGGAATTTCGCGAGGGCCTTCTTGTCCACAATGTCCTCCCCGGTCGCGGACTTACCCTTCAGGACCTGGAATGCCTCGAGACCCCTCTTGATCTCGGGAAACCGGTGTTCCAAGTCCTCCTTTAGCAGCATTTGCCCATTGTCCCCGGTCCCGAAGGTGCCGAGCAGCGCCTCCTGTGGATCCTCGGGCTGTTTGAGCAGGGAGGGGTCGGCGTCCAGGGGCGGCAGAAGGCCAGTGTCCGGAGAGGGTACCGGTTCAGCGGGCTTTGACGGCAAGGGTTCATCAACCTGTGCGGAGAGGTTGTCACCCGCCAGCACGACCAGCGCGGCGCAAAGCCAATGGGCCGCAATTCTCATGGTCGCTACTGTTTGGCTTTTGCGTCCTTGATCGCCTGTTCAAGGTCGGCCCGGTTATCGAGGGATGTCTTGGCGGCCTCCAGATAGTCTGCCTGGCTGGTCTGCGCGTTTTTCTTGCTCGTCCAGAGACTGTTGACCGTATCCAAGACCGCCTCGACGATTTTCAGCGGGATCGTGACCGTTCCCAGCACCTCACTTGGCTCGTTGATCGAATGTTCGGTCACGATGCCGTCCACGAGGACGACATTGGA
>CAXTTX010000506.1:0-3912 GCA_964247045.1 uncultured Verrucomicrobiales bacterium
CATCGTCGGCCGGTTCACCGACTCGCCGTGGAAAACATGGAACGGAGATGCGTTCGAGTTGCTGCCAGACCCCGTGTTAAACTCGCGGCCCAGACTGTTCGCCAGCACCTCCTCCGACGCGCCCGTGTAATCCTTCATCGCCAGGATGCCCACCATCTCGCGATGAAACGCGGGATCCTGGCACAGCTTGCACGCCTCCAGCAGCGCGGAAACCAGCGCGATCGATTCATCCCTCTGCTCCCGCAGAAACTTCCCGGAAACCAACAGCACCTTTTCCGGGTGACCATGCGAAAGGTCCGACGAGGTCGCCGGGCACCAGCCCTCGCCGGCCAGGATCGACTCCGAGTTCCACGGCTCGCCCACGCAATAGCCGTCGATGTGACCCGCCTTCAAGTGCCGGGGCATCAGCCGCGGCGGCAGGAAAACCATCTCCACATCTTCCGGGATGGAGAGCCCGTTCCGTTTCAGCCACTGGTGCAGCAGGAAATGGTGCGAGGAAAACCGGTGCGTCGCCGCCACCGTGAACGGTCGGTCCTTTTTCCACGACCGCATCAGGCGGTTGTTCAGGCCCTCACCCTTGCCGATTTCCGCCGGCTTCAGGCTCGTGGAGAGCGTGATCGCGTTGCCGTGCAGGTTCAGGATCATCGGCACCGCCACCTCGCAGCGCAGCTCGTTGAATCCCATCCCCAGCGCAAAGGCGATCCCGGCGATCGACTGCGCAGCGTCAAGTTCCCCATAGAACATCTTGTCCCGCAGGCTGGCCCAGCCCAGCTCGCGGGACAGCAGCACGTTCAGGCCGTATTTCTCGAAAATCCCCAGTTCCTTCGCCACGGCGATCGGTGCGCAATCGCAAAGCGGGACAAAGCCCAATCGGAGGGGATTCTTGAGCGTGTGTGAGTTGGCATGGCTGACCATTGCCTTTCGGTAAGCTGAAGGAGTGCCAAATTTGCCAAATTGGCACAAGCCATGCTCATTTGGCTCCTGCTTTCAATGAGAGCGATTCATCATGGATTGGGTTCCGGACTTGAGACAATTGAGGGCCTTCGTGGCCGTTGTGGAAGAGGGCAGCTTTACTTTGGCGGCACGGAGGATCTTCGTTACCCAGTCTGCGGTCAGTCATTCGCTACGGACGCTTGAGGAACAACTTTCCTGCCGTCTGCTCGACCGCACGGGCAAACGGGTCGCCGTCACCGCCGAGGGCGACCTGCTCCTGAAACGCTGCAAGCGGGTCATCCACGAGTTGGAGCAAGCCACCCGCGACCTCGATGGCTTCCGCCGCTGGGGCCAGACCCGCATCCGCATCGGTGCTCCCCACAGCCTCTGCCATTTCCTGATTCCCTCCGTCCTCCGTGAGTTCCGCGATTGCTTCCCGCGCTGCGAACCCGTCATCGAGGCCGGCGAAACCACCATCCTCCTCGACCGTCTGGAAAACTCCGACCTCGACCTGGTCGTAGGTCTGAAACCCCGCATCAAGGGTGACGAGGGCTACCGGCCGATGTTCAAGGACCGGCTCGCCTTCGTGGTTTCTCCCTTCCACCCCTGGGCCACGGACCCCTCCAAGGTCCTCGGCAGTATCCCGCAGCAGCAGTTCATCATCTACGCGAAGGCGACCGAAACCCACCGCCTCATCGAGGAGTGGATCGAGCAACGCGGCGGCCGCGGCAAGAATCCTCTCGGCGACATGATGGCCATCAAGGAGATGGCCAAGCTCGGCATCGGCGTCGGCATCGTCGCCCCCTGGGTCGCGGCCCGCGAGATTTCCGATGGTACCCTCAAGGTGGTCGATATCGAGCCCGGCATCGAGCGCGAGTGGGGTGTCTTCCATTCGCCCAAGAGCGAACCCAGCCTCGTGGAGGAAACCTTCATCGGCCTCTGCGAAATGGCCTTCGCCACGATGCCTTCCGACATCAGGGCGTGAGGGGGCGGGGGCAAACGGTAGGGCGGGACCGGCCCGGTCCGCAGACGACAGGTGCCGCCGTTAGGGATGGCATGCGCCTTTGGGCCTTCCTTCAAACCAGCCTCAAACAAAACGGGTATCGGTAATACTCGCCGTTGTTCGCCGCCACCGCGGCCATGATCTCCACCACGATCACCATGATCTGCAGTACCATGAGCAGCGGAATCAAAAAGAAGCCGATCACTACGAACATCAGCACCATCATCACGGCCGCCAGGGAGAAGAACGCGATCATCACCGTGAGCTGGAAATTCAGCGCCTCCCGCCCGTGATACGCCACATACGGGCTGCTGTCCTTCTTTACCAGCCACAGCACCAGCGGCCCGAGGAAGCCGGTGAAAATCGCCAGCAGGTGGCACAGCATCCCAAGCGTCCGGTCCTCCGGGGTGATTGACTGGGGCGGCGCATATCCACCACCCGGCATCATCGGATAGAACGGGACGGGTGGGGGAGTTTGCCCTGCCGCGGGCATTGGCGGCGGGGCAGGGGAGTTTTGGCTTGGAAACGGTTCCTCCATCGCGGGAAACAACAGCGTTCTAACAATTATTCACTGCACAGTCACCGGCCGGATGAATTCCAGCAGGTCCGCCCGGCACTTCACCAGGTCCGGCGGGTTCAGGTAGAACATGTGGCCGCCGTCATAGAAAGTCGTCGTGATGTTCTTCCGCGCCGCCTCCGGCAGATCCAGCATGTGGCTGATGGAGTAGGCGGTTCCGGCGGGCGGTGTCGCTAGGTCCGTCTTGCCGCCCATCACCAGCACGCGCAGGTTCGGGTTGTCGCGCATTGCCGTGGAGAGACGGCCGCTCAGGTTCACCACCTCGTTGTCGGAACTCCACTTCCATGGCTGCACCTTGCCGGTCAGGATCTCATAAGGCTGGTCCTCCTTGTAGCCGAGTTCACGGCCCAGGTAATCGAGCATGCCCGTGGAAAAGGCGCCCAGCGCCAGTGAGTAGGACGGATCGTAGTTCGGAAATTGCGCCGCCTTGTCGGTCGCCGCCCAAGCCACCCGGCCATCGAAGCGGCCGATCACCTTGCCCTCGGCCCGCAGCAGCTCCGCCCGGAAAACCGTCGAATCCAGCCGCAGGTCGTGCGCGATCCAGATCTCCGGGGAAATGCCGGTCAGCTTCGAAAGTTTCGCCGCCACCGCCTTGCGCGTGTCCGCGTCCAGATCCGCGCCTTTGAGCAGCGCCGCCGCGTAGTCACCGAAGGCGAATTCCGTGCTCTCCTTCACCAGCGCGTCCCGGTCGCCCTCGATCTTCTTGTGGAAATGCGCCACGCCCGTCAACGAAGGCAGGTAAACTTCATACGCCAGGTCATTGCCCTGCGCGGGCTGCAGCGTCGCGAAATCCAGCAGTGAGGAAAGCAGCACCACGCCGTTCAGGCTCATGCCGTAGCGCGATTGCATGTGGCTGGAGAGTCCCGCCACCCGGATCCCGCCGTAGGACTCTCCCAGAATATACTTGGGCGAGCTCCAACGATCGTTTTCACTGATCCAGCGGCGGATGAAATCGCCGACCGACTCGATGTCCTCGTCCAGCCCGTGGAAGTCACCCGGCTTCACGTCCTTTTCGGCCCGGCTGTAGCCGGTCGAAACCGGGTCCACGAAGACCAGGTCGCAGGCGTCCAGGATGCTCAGCGGATTGTCCGTCACCCGCACCGGTGGCTGCGGTGGCTCCGTCCCGTCGCCCGGCAGTTTCACGATCTTCGGTCCCAGCACGCCGATGTGCAGCCACACCGCCGACGATCCCGGGCCACCGTTGAAGGCGAACATCACCGGCCGCGTCGCCGCGTCCTTGGTGTCTGTCCGGACGTAGCTCACGTGGAAAATCTGGGCCCGCGGCTTTCCGTCCTCCTGCTTCAGTTGCAATTTCCCGGTGGTCACCTTGTAGGGCACTTTCTTGCCGTCGATCGTCACGCTGGACTCGCGCACCACTGGCTCAGGCAATTTCGCGGGC
>CAXTTX010000507.1:0-1971 GCA_964247045.1 uncultured Verrucomicrobiales bacterium
AAAATTTACCGACCCATGTCCGAATTTCTCGTCATCCCGCGCCAGGACCACGATTCCCTCGTCAGCAAGGCCTACCAATCCCACGGCTACACCGCGGAAGAAGCCGCGGAAGGCGCGAAGCTCGCCGCCGAGGCCGCCCGCCACGGCATCCGCACCCACCACGCGCTCAAGGCCCTCCACCTCGACCACCTCTTCGGCTCCAAGGCCGGCGGCTGCGTCCCCGGTGCGGAAATCGAAGTCCTGCCTTCCCGCTTCGCTGCTTCGGAGCGCTGGAACGCCAACAAGAAACTCGGCCAATCCGTCGCCTACCGCGCCATCGACCGCGCCATCGAGCTCGCCGACCAATACGGCATCGCCCAGATCGCCGTGGACAATGCCTTCCACTACCTCTGGGGCGGCGGCTATGTGATGGAGGCCGCGGAGCGCGGCTACTACGCTTATACGAATTGCACCTCCACGCTGGCGGAGGTGGTGCCGTTTGGTGGCAAGTTTCCCACCCTCGGCACCAACCCCCACTCCTGGGGCATCCCCGCCTGGGAAGAAGGCGGCGTCCCCATCGTCATGGACTGGGCCACCGCCACCGTCGCCATGGGGCGCGTCCAGGCCCTCAAGCGCGAGGGCAAATCCCTCCCCCCCGGCGCCGCCGTCGACAAGGATGGCAACCCCACCACCGATCCCAACCAAGTCTCCGCCCTCCTTCCCTTCGGCGGCCACAAGGGCTACGGCATGTGCCTCCTCAATGAAATCTTCGGCGGCCTCATCGGCGGCTCCATCCCCACCCTCCGCGGGCGCCCTAACAACACACCCGGCGAGAAAAACACCGCCGTCTTCTACTTCCAGATCGTCCACCCGGATGCCCTCTCCGGCGGCAACTTCGCCCATGGCCGCAGCCAGAAGGAAAACCTCAAGGCCGTCATCGACGACGTCCTCGGCCACGGCAACGACAACGCCATGCTCCCCGGCCAGATCGAAGCCACCTTCCGCCAGCGTTCTGACGCCGCCGGTGGCCTCCTCTTCACCGAGGCGGAGGTGAAGGAGTTCAACGAGATCGCCACCGGCCTCGGCGAACCGGAGTGGGACATTACCGCCCTTCCCCGCGCCTGATAGAAAAACGACGCGGCACGTCCCGCCTCCTATCTCCTCAACCGTGGCAGTCCATCACTGCCACGGCGGCCATCGGTATCCTCACGGCGGGCCTCACGCCCCCCTTGCTCTTCGCCTTCCCATCAGCAATCCCGCGACTCCCGTCGCGGACAGCAGCAAGGACGAAGGCTCCGGCACCGCGACATTCACACTCCCCATCGTCACCGCCCCGTTCAGGGCCAGCGCCCGGCCTGTCATCTCGACCCCGGTGTTCAAGGTGATCGATTGATCGGCTAGGATAGTCCCCACGAAGTCGGAATTCGTTCCCAGCGTTGCCGAGCTGCCCACCTGCCAGAACACATTCTTCGCCTGTGCTCCATTTGACAGGACCACCTGGCTCAGGTTGCTCGTTCCCAGGGTGGAAATGGTCTGGAAAATCCACACCGTGTCCGCGTTGCCACCGCCATCCAGGGTAAGAACCCCGTCGATGGTGAACGAACCGGCGCTCTGATAGACACCGCCTACCAGCGTTCCGGTCAAACTCGCCCCGTCGCCAAAGCTGACGTTCGCCGTCCGCAGCATCGCGCTGGTGATCGCGAACCCCAGATCCGTCTTCGCGTTTTGCGTTACCACATTCCCGGCTTGGTTCACTCCCGTTAGGGTCAGGTTCTCCAGCCCGGAGATCGATGGCGTCGGAAATGTCCCGATGTCTCCGGTAATGAAACTGTCCGCCGGCGCGGCGATCGTGATTCCGGATCCCGCCAGAACCGCGAAGGGCCCTGCTGATCCGAGATCCACGGTGAGAACCAATGCGCCTTCCGCCGTCGGGCAGAGGACGAGGGCGGCGGCCAGGCTGACGGCTGACAGCGTCAGGGCCGTATGTGTGCG
>CAXTTX010000507.1:1981-3868 GCA_964247045.1 uncultured Verrucomicrobiales bacterium
GCTTTTGCACGGTTATGCGTAGGGGAGTTGTTTTGATCGGGTGGGTGCCTCGTTTTAGGTGTTTGTCTTCTTTGCCTTTCTCTAACGGGGAAAAGGACTTCCACGACAGATGGCGGTCCGACAGTAGGGCATCCTAACAAATTAGCGAGAACCAAATGTCAGTATTTCGTAACTATATAGAAAACATGACTGCAAACTCGCCCCGCAAAACCCCGAAAATCCAGCTCCATGGCTGATTCCAGCGCCATACAGGAATTTTAAAAAAAGTTTTGCCCGACCCAGCAAGCAACACCCAAAACCGGCCACTAGCGCATTTTGCAATTGTTAATCCAACCCTTCCTCCGCCCATCTCCAATCTGTTAGATACCTTTCGGGCGACCTCTAACTTTCCCCATCCCCCGCGCCGCGGCGGTTCAACCACCACGGCGCCCGCAAATCATGCGGTTGGCTTGTCAGTGCGGTGAATCCTCCGCCTGCTCACCATCAGGACCAGACCCGTCGCGCACAACACCACCGCCGATGGCTCCGGAATCGTGATGTTCGCGCTGCCCATGCTCACCGCACCATCGATCGCCATCGCACGCCCGACCAAAGTCGTACCTGTGTTAAGCGTCACCGATTGATCGGCCAGGATGCTGCCCGCGAAATCCGAACCGCTGCCCAGCGTCGCCGATGTCCCCACCTGCCAGAAAACATTCTCCGCCAGCGCCCCGTTGGTTAGAATGACCTGGCTCCCGCTGCCGGTCCCCAGCGAGGAAACCGTCTGGAAAATCCATACCATGCTCGAGTCACCACCCGCATCCAGCGTGATCGTTCCGTTGATCGTCAACGAACCGGCGCTGTAATGCACACCGCCCTCCAGCACCCCGGATAGGATCGTCCCATCTCCATACGTGTAGTCCGCCGTCCGGCCCGCCGCATCCGCATAGGCGGATTCCAAGTCCGTCTTTGCAAACGGCATCACCCCCTCTCCGCTCCGGTTCACGCCGTCCAGCGTCACATACTCCAGTCCGGTTAGCGAGGACGTCGGATACGACCCGATGTCCCCCGTGATGACCGTTCCGGCAGGTGCCGCGACCGAGATTCCCGCCCCGGCCAGCACCGCGAACGGACTCGCCGCGCCGAGATCCACGGCTAGGACCAATGCTGCCCCCGCCTGCGGGCAGGCCAGCAGCGTTAGGGCGGAAATAAGACTGACGGCTGACAAGGTCAGGGCCGCGGGTGTGCGCTTTTGCACGGTAATGCGTAAGGGTGTCGTTTTGATCGGGTGAATGCCTCGGTGTGGTTTGTTTCTTTTGGGCCATTTTTTCTACCGCGCGGAAAGGAACTCCCGCCTCGGCTGGCACCCGTTACACTGCTAGAAACTAACAATTTAGCCAGAGGCGATGATCCAACTACGCGATTTATAAGCTAACCCTGACAACCACCCTCCACCCTTGACCGCGAAAATCCCTCCAAATCAAACAGTTCCACCCCGTCTAACGCGTCATCTCGATTCCCCTTCACCCCTCCAAAACCTAACAGATCTATCCCAATACCGGCCAGATACTCCCAAAACCGGCCATAACAGATAGGCCCTCTTCCTACCTGCACCTACCCCCTCCCTATTCCTAACCACCCCTTCTTCCCTTTTCGGCCCTTCTCGCCCCTTTGCGGCTAGAATCTCTTCTCCGCTGATCACTGCTCACTCGGCACCTTCTAAGGCACTTTTCAACTCCCCCTTGTGCGACTCCGCCAGGCCATTGTGATCCCCATCCTCCAGCTCCACGAGAGTCACCACCCCCGGTTGTCTTGCCGCCAGCTTCCGGCTCATCGTGATCGGGATCGCGCTGTCATCCGTGCCGTGGAGAATGATGACCTTGCCCGGACCACGCTTTGCCAGCTCAT
>CAXTTX010000508.1:0-2225 GCA_964247045.1 uncultured Verrucomicrobiales bacterium
CTTGCTGCCATCGGCCACCTCCAAAAGGAGGTCCGCGTTCTCGATCTGGCGGACGGTGCGCTGGATGCCCTCCGCCTCGATGCGGTCGCCCGCCTCGCGGACACCGGCGGTATCCACCAGGCGAAGCGGGATGCCGTGCAAGTTCACCACTTCCTCGATGGTGTCGCGGGTGGTGCCGGCGATGTCGCTGACGATGGCACGCTCGAAGCCGAGAAGGCGGTTCAGCAGGCTGGATTTGCCGACGTTCGGCTCACCGAAGATGACGGTCCTAACGCCTTCGCGGAGGACCCGGCCCTGGTCCGCGGTGGCGAGCAGGGTTTTCACGGTGGCTAGTACGGCGCTGACGCGGTTGCGGAGGGCCTCGCCGCTCTGGGGATCGATGTCTTCCTCCGGGAAATCGATCCATGCCTCGAGGTGGGCGAGGGTTTCCAACAGATTGTCGCGGGCTTCGGTGGTGCGCTTGCCGAGGGTTCCTTCCAACTGGCCGCGGGCCGCACGGAGCGAAAGGCGGGTCTGGGCGGAGATGAGATCCATGACCCCTTCCGCCTGGGTGAGGTCGAGCTTGCCGTTGAGAAAGGCCCGTTGGGTGAATTCTCCCGGACCGGCATGGATGGCGCCGCATTCGAGAATGCGGGCAAGTACCTCGCGCGTGACGAGAATGCCGCCGTGGCCGGTGAACTCCACGCTGTCCTCGCCGGTGTAGCTGCTCTGGCCGTGAAAGACAGTCATGAGGCCGTCATCGATGACATTTCCCCCGGCTTCGCGGATGTGGCAGTAGCGGGCGACGCGCGGCAGCCAGGTGGCGACCTTGGTGCCAGTGGCGCGGTCCGCCAGGCCAACGGCGCGTTCCGCGACAGCGATGGCATCCGGGCCGGAAATCCTAACCAGCGAGACCGCGCCGGTGCCGGGAGGAGTGGCGACCGCCGCGATGGTCGTGCGGTGCGGGTCCGGAAGCGCGTTCATCCGTCCGGTTTTATTTTGTCGATGCCGTGGAAGGCGGCTCGTTTCCACCGAGGCCGAGGAATTCCCAGCAGAGAAAACGGTTGATCTCGAGCTCCGGAGCGTTGGGCTCGCCGGTCCACTTCAATTCCACGGTGGCGGTCTTGGTGATCGGGCGGTTTTCCTTGGTGTTGCGCCAGTTGATGAGCGAGAGCGCGCGGCCGGCTTCCGAATCCACCTTCACGTTGATGCGGGCGGTGTCGGTGGTATTGGCGGGGTCCGCGACGCGATAGGTGCGGGTGCCGGCGACGGATTTGCCCTTGTCCGGCACATCCTCGACGACGAAGACGCGGAAGATGCCGGAGTGACCGACTTCCGGCAGCTCGACGAAATTCTGAAGGGTGCGGTATTTGGTCTGCGCGAAGACTTCCCAATCGAGCTTGAGGCCTTCCGGGGTGCGCTTGAAGAAGGCATGCACGCGGAGCGGTTCCATGGCGAAATTGCCGACGCGCGCGAGGGTACTGAGCAGGAGGTCCGCCTCATCGACACCGTATTGCACTTCCAAACTGGCAAGCGGCCGGAAGAACTCCTTCATGTCGAACTGCGGCGGCTGGTCATAGATCATCATGAAGAGGCCGCGCTTGCGGTCCTCTTCCGAGAGCTCATAGACCGAGAATGCTTCCGGGAGGGTGTCGTTGTCGTTGATGACGCCGCCGCCATAGAAGTCTTCCATGCGCGTCGCGAGTTGCTGGGCATTGAGGACGTAGGGGAGCTTTTCCTGAACGGAAGTCGCGGCGACGTAGTTCTTGAGAAGCGCGAGGGCATCCTTCTGCCACCCGATGCGGATGTAATTGGCCTCGTTGACAGCAGGGTCGCGCGCAACGGTGCCGAGGGTCGGGGGCTGCTGGTTGCGTCCCAGTTGCTTGGATGCAAAAATGACGATGCCGCCGCCGAGGAGGATAAGGACCAGGAGCACGAGCATCGCCGGGATGAGGCCGCTCTTCGGTTTGACCGGTTTGTTGGCTCCCAACTGACGCTTGAGCTTGTTGAGATCCGAGTGGTCGATCTTGGCCGGCAGTTCCACCTTGGATTCCTCCAGGACGGGCTCGGGCTCCACGGGCGGTGGCGGAGGCGTGGCCCTGGCGCGAGGAGGCGGGATGACCGCTTTCCGCACCTCTGGATCCGGGGCTGTTTCGGGTGCCGGGATGGATGGTGCGGAAAGATTGGAGAGGGACTCCACCGCGGCGGCCGCGGCAGCAGCGGCGATGGCTGATAGTTCCGGAACC
>CAXTTX010000508.1:2235-3839 GCA_964247045.1 uncultured Verrucomicrobiales bacterium
GCCTCCGGTGCCGGAGGGGCTGGAAGGGGTTTGGGAGTTTCCGCGACGGGAACCGGGGGCGCGGGGGCCGGAGACGGTATGGGAACCTCGACCACGATGGGAGCGACGGCCGCAGGCGCGGGTGCGACCACCTCAGGAGGCGGCGGAGGCGCGGCTTTCACCGGCGGGGATAAAACCGGGGCCGGAGGCGTCACTTCGGGAGACGGGGAGGTAATCGTGCCCGAGCAATGAGGGCACGGCCCCGTGGTCTGGGGCAAATCCCAAGGAATTAGGATTTTGCCGTTGCAGTGATTGCAACGGAACTCCCTCTGTGTTGTTGGAATCGCGGTTTCCGCCATCGGCTGATTCTCTTCCCGGCTGGAAAGTTAAGGAATCAAAACGGTTCTGTCAAACAAGGCAACGTAAAGATCAAGCGACAGTTGCGGCGGCTAGCACGGAATCGAGCACCTCCATGCAGCGTTGGTTCTGTTTTTCGGTACCGATGGAGATGCGGATCCACTCCGGGAGCTTGTAACCGCTCATGGCGCGGACGATGACGCCCTGCTTAAGCATGTCCCGGAAGATGCGGTCGCCCTCGCCGGTTTTGACGAGGATGAAGTTGGCGAAACTGGGGACATACTTGAGGCCGCGTTGGGCGAAAGCCTTCTCGTAGAAGGCCATGCCGGCCTTGTTGACGGCGCGGGTGTTCGCCACGTGTTCGGCGTCCGCGAGGGCGGCGAGGGCACCGGCTTGGGCGATGGAGTTCACGTTGAAGGGCTGGCGGGCCTTCTGGAGCAGGTTGGCGACGTTCTTGGAAGCGAGGCCGTAGCCCATGCGGAGGGCCGCGAGGCCGTGGATCTTCGAGAAGGTGCGGAGGACGCAGACATTCTTGCCTTCCCGGACGTATTTGAGGGTGTCCGGCGGATTGTCCGGGAACTCGTAGTAGGCCTCGTCGAAAACGACGATGACGTGGTCCGGCACTTTGGCCATGAAGCGGTCGATTTCCTCCTGGCCGACTAGGGTGCCGGTGGGATTGTTCGGATTCGCGATGAAGACGAGACGGGTGTTGGGCGTGATGGCGGCGGCCATCGCGTCAAGGTCGTGGACGAAGCCGGGATCGGGCACCTCGACGTATTTCGCGCCGAAGAGGGTGGCCATGAGCTTGTAAACAACGAAGGCGTGCTCGGCGGCGATGAGCTCGGCATCGCGGTTGAGAAAGGTGTGGCAGAGGAGTTCGATGATCTCGTTGGAGCCGTTGCCGAGGACGACGTTGGCGAGGTCCATGCCGAAGGATTCCGCAATGGCGGAGCGCAGGCGGTAGCCGCCGCCGTCCGGGTAGATGTGGCTGTCTTCGATGGCCGCGATCATGGCGGCCTTGGCCAGGGGAGAAGGGCCGAGCGGGTTCTCGTTCGAGGCGACCTTCACGATATCGGCAGGGTTGAGGCCGAGCTCGCGGGCGGTTTCGTCGATGGGTTTGCCGGGCTCGTAGGCGACGAGGTCGCAGACGAAGCGGTTGGCGTATTGGTCAATCGTCATTGCAGGGAGAAATTAGGAGGGAGAGCGGGTAAGGTCAATCGTGCCGAATTGGCTTTTGAACGCTGGCAAAATGGCCGGAAATCAATTCG
>CAXTTX010000509.1:0-3834 GCA_964247045.1 uncultured Verrucomicrobiales bacterium
ACCAGACCCTCCACTGCATCTATTACAGTTGGCTCAAGAAGGGCGAAGACGCGGAGCCCGCCGCAGAGGCCTTCGCGGCCAAATACAAGGTCAAGAAGCACGAGGAGGGCGAGGTGCATGAGCATTGAGGCCCCGCCACCTTCTCCTCTGGCTGGTTGACAAGCCGCCGATGGAGGCCCGAGCCTGAGTGCGATTGAAACCGAAGGCACTGGTCGCGCCCTTGATGGCGCTGGTGATTGGAAGCGCGTGGCTGGCTTTCCAAGGGCGGTCCGTTTCCGTGCTGGCGGCGGAGAACGCGAAGTTGCGTGAGCGGGTGGAGGCAGGAGGAGGCACAGGGGCAAAATCGAAGGGGAGAGACGAGGGTGGCGGTGGAAGAGGAAGAGTGTCCAAGGCGGGAAGCCCGGCACGAACGATACTGGCGGATCCGCGGCTGCCGCTGGATTGGAAGGGGATCGAGGCGAAGCTGGTGGAGTTGGAAAAGGAGGGAGGAGGGTCACCGATGGACAACCGGTTCGGGCTGAGGCTGGGCGAACGGCTTGAGGGGATGGGCCGGGATGAGCTGGTGTCCGCCCTCGGGGAAATCGAGGCCAGCGGGATGCCGCTGGGATCACGGAAGGCAATCCTTGGAAAATTGTTAGATCCGCTGATGGCGAAAGATCCGGAGTGGACCCTGACGCGTTATTTGAGTGACCGGCTGGTGGACTCAAGCAGCCTGGCGAACGCTTTCGACCATTGGGCGACGAGGGATCTGGCCGTAGGGATGGGGTGGTTCGACGCGCGGATCGCGGAGGGAATGTTCGATGGCAAATCCCCGGATATGGCGAGCGGCTTGAGACTGGAGTTCGAGGGCAAGCTGCTGGTACCGCTCCTGGCGGAGAATCCCGAACAGGCACTGGCGCGGCTGGAGGCGGTGCCCGAGAGCCAGCGCGGGACCCTGCTGCGGGTCCCCAGCCTGGGAGAGATCGTGGACATCAAACAAAAGGATTTCGTGGCGATGCTGCGCAAATATTTGCCGGAGGGAGAGGTGGGTGAGGAAATCGTGCGTAATCTTCCGGAGAGGACCGACAATCCGGGCCAGCAAGGCAGCATCTATGAACGGGTAAGCGCGTATCTCGACGGGATGGCCGCGCTGCCAAAGGAACGGGGAATGGCGGCGCTGGAGATCGCGGAGAACGAGATTGGCCAGGCGGATGATGCCCACAGCCGCGAGATGTTGGGCGAATTGAGAAGCTGGATCGAGACACAGGCACCGGGGAAGTCCGCGGGCCTGACGGGGATCGCGCTGGCGGCGGCGATCAGCGATGATTTCACGTTTGAGCAGGCATCGGCGCTGGTGGTGGAGTATGACAAGAGCAAAGGCAGCCAGGAGGGGCTGGTGGATTTCCTGAAGCGGCTGGCTTCACCGGAATTGCAGGCGAAGGCGATGCCGCTGGTGAACGGAATCACCGACGAGGCCGCGCGGCGGGAGATCCTGAAGGGCTACCAGCCGGAGGAAGAGGAATGAACGCGGACGGAGGCATGAGGATTTCCTTCGCGGTGGCGGCCCTGATCGTGGTGGTTTGCGCGGGGATCGGCTGGAAGGATCACGGGCGTGAAGTGGCGCTGGAGAAGGAGAGGCTCGGATTGTTAGATCTGGCGCGGCTGGCGGGGATTCCGGTGGATGCGGGAAGCCGAAACGAACGGGCGACGAAAGTGGCGCGCGCGGGACGACAAGCGGTGGACGCGAAGGATTTCGCGCGGCGGCTGATCGGCATGATCAAGTTGTCCACGGTGGGGGATGACCAATTTGACGAGGAGGCAGCGAACCGGATGCTGGACGAGATGGAGCTTCTGGATCCAGAGTCGGCGCGGATCATCCTGGATGAAGCGGGGGACAAACTGGATGAGGAAACGAAGCAAGGGGTGCTGGCCATGGTGATCCTGTGTCTTGGCCCCACCTTTCCGGAAGAATCCCTCGCATTGCTGGCGAAAACGGAGGATTTGGATCCGGCGGGCCATATTTTCGAAGCCTTCATTTCGTCCACGCTGGCGCGTTGGGCGAAGAGCGACCCGCAGGGAGCGGTGGCGTGGTTGCGCGAGAACGGGACGAAGAATCCGGACCAGGCCGGCGACGATGCGAAACTGGGGATCATCGCGGGCACGGCGGCATCCGATCCCCGATTGGCTTTCCAATTCATCCGCGAACTGGGCGTGGATGACGCTTCCGATGGGGTGGAGAAGATCATGGGTGCGGCGACGAATGATGGGGAGCGCCTGGAGATCGTGAAGGCCTTGCGGGAGGAGATCGCGAAAGTTGGAGACGGGGATGAGAAAGCGGAACTTGTGGAAGGGGCCTACGGGGAGCTGGCCCGCGGGGCGCTGGACGCGGGATTGGCGAATTCGAAAGCGTGGCTTGAAGGCGTGAAGATGACCCCGGAGGAGATGGAGGCATTTTCGGAAGGAGTGGCCGACCGCATGGCATCGGATCCCTATCCAAGCAACGAGATGGCGGGATGGTTGGAATGGATGGGGAAGGCAGGACTAACAGAAACGACGTCCGCCAACCTCGCGAGGATGGCGCGAGCTTGGACGGAACAGGATCACAAGGCGGTTTCCAGGTGGTTGGAAAGCGCTCCGGAAGGGCCGTTGAAGGAACTGGTGGCGAAAGGATTTGAGGAAGGGATGGGGCCGAAGAGGACCGGAGCCGATTTCCTAACGCCTTGGAACCCGCCGGCATTCCCCACGGTCCCGGCCACCGGCCGATTCGGCCCGATGCCGCAAGAGGAAGACGACGAGGGGAAGTGAGAGCAGATCTATCAGCACCAGGCTTGCCCGGTCATTTCTTCACAAGGAGCAAGGGCATGTCTTTCGTTGGAGGAAAGAGCGAAAGACCGTTTGGCGAGGTCGAATGGCCGGACAAGATGGATCAAAACCAAGGAGTATGGTTGTGGGATGAAAAACAGGCAGGCAGGCAGGAGTTTCCTATTGGATAACTTTTCCCCAATGGCAAATCGATGTTCGCACTCACCCCCCCCTGGCCCGCAGCAGGGCTGCGAAGCCAAAGCGGCAGCGGGCTGCCGCAGTCCAAGGCGCTGCGCGCGCGATGGCAGGCGGATCTGCTAGATCGTGCAGATGTGAATCGCATCGGCGAGGCTGGCGAGGGGGTCGGGGGAGGCGGGGCGGAACTCCTGGCCGACGTGTCCGGTGTAGCCGGTGTCCGCGATGGCACGCATGATGGCGGGGTAGTAGAGTTCCTGGGTAGAGTCGATCTCGTGCCTACCCGGGCAGCCGCCGGTGTGGTAGTGGGCGATGTGGAGATGGTTGTCGCGGATGGTGCGGATGACATCGCCTTCCATGACCTGCATGTGATAGATATCGTAGAGGAGGCCGAAACAGGGGCTATCGAGGAGTTCGCAGAGGGCGACTCCCCAGGCGGTGTGGTCGCATTGGTAGTCCGGGTGCTCGACCTTGCTGTTGAGAAGCTCCATGACGATGGTGAGGCCGAGTTCTTCCGCGAGGGGAAGGAGGCGGCGGAGACCGGCGGCGCAGTTTTGCAGGCCTTCTTCATCAGAGAGACCCTCGCGGTTGCCGGAGAAGCAGATGACGTTTTTCACGCTGGCGGCCGCGGCGGCACGCATGTGGGGCTGATAGATACCGACCAGGGTGTCGTGGTGTTCGAGGCGGTTGAAGGCTTTCTCAATGCGGCCAACCTCGATGCCGGCGGGGGTTGTCCCGGTGGGAAAACTCAACATGGCGCAGGAGAGGCCATGTTCCGCGAGGACGGGCATGTCTTCCGGCATGACGAGTTCCACGGAGGTGATGCCCATTCCGCGGGCGGCGATGCAGAGGTCTTCC
>CAXTTX010000510.1:0-3817 GCA_964247045.1 uncultured Verrucomicrobiales bacterium
GGGTTTGCCAGAGGGGGACAGGAGTGTCCCCCCTCCTTAGGGCGGAATGGCGATGAGCGCGGGATGGCCGGGGTTTGCCAGAGGGGGACAGGAGTGTTTGCGGCTGATGCCGCTATGTCCGCTGTAGCTCCCATTCCCCTCCGTCAGGGCTGTCCTTTTCAGGGTACGAGGGATGCGCGTTCGCCTTCCCAGAGGGTGAACGTGCCGGGCGCGAGATGACGGGGGTTGCGCCGGATATACCTCACGGCATTGAGGAAATGGTCGATGTCACGAATCAACGTGTCCCGGTAGTTGGTCTGCCAAATGGTGCCGCGGCCGATCCTGCGCGCGCTGGCTCCCTTCCATACCTGCACCAGCTTTTGCAAGGGATAGTCGGGCGTGAACAAGAGGTGGACGTGGTTTGGCATGATGACCCACGCCTGATGAACCACACGCTTGCCTTGATCGCGCATGAGGGTTTCGGCCAGCATTTCCCTTGCGGCGGGGTCTTTGAAAAGGCAGGAACCGAGGCCTTGGTCGAGATAGGTTTCGAGGAGTTTTGAAAAGAGCCGCCGGGCGTCCTGTTGCAAGTCCGGCCCATGAGGCAGGGGATGATTCTCCAGCCAAAGATCGCGCGCGCGTTTCCACTCGCGGAGTTTGGATTGAGGCATTGCATCGCCGAGACGGAAGGTGATGAATTGCATCACCTCCCCTTGCTGCCAGTGGGGAAGGTTGCCGGAGGCACCGTGCTTTTGGATTTCCCCGTGATCGTTTAAAAAATCCGGCATGGAGGTCGGGTCCCGGAGAGAGGATCGGGATTTTTCAATTGGCGGGAAGATTTTTTTGACGCCCTGGATCATCGCTGCGGCCTGACGGAGGGAGGACACTCTTGTCCTCCGAGCAGAGAATCTGTCTTTCTCATTTTGCCGGGAGGCTATTTTTGCGCCCTTGCAAAGGCCAAGGCTATGCCAGAGGGGGACAGGAGTGTTGGCGGGCGAGATGGCTTGGGTTTGCCAGAGGGGGACAGGAGTGTCCCCCCTCCTTAGGGCGGAATGGCGATGGGCGGGATGGCTTGTGGGATGGCTGGGGTTTGCCAGAGGGGGACAGGAGGGTTTGCGGGCGAAATGGCTGGGGTTTGCCAGAGGGGGACAGGAGTGTCCCCCCTCCGTCAGGGCTCCACGCTCGGGGGGCGTTCCAAGGCCACAGATCGTCAACCTAACAATTATGATCCAGTATCTATCAATAGTCGTCGGCCCCGGGCTCCTGGCGCTTCGCCTTTTGCAATTCCTTCCGCATCTCATCGGCCTCGCGGCGGATTTCGGGAGCAAGTGGGCCGGTGTCCTTCGCCTGGCCGGAGGCCGGCTTCTCGATCTTCACGGGATATTCACGGGCCTTGAAGGCGGCCTGCGGGTCCTTGGCGAGTTCCTCCGGCGTGGTGGTCCAGAGCTTGATCGTGAGTTTTTCAAGCGGCTGGGCGCTGCCGTTGCGGATGCTGAAGGAGTGGATGGAACGGTAAGGCATGTCTTCCTTCCACGGGGTGAGGAGGATGAGGTGCTTGGAGACGAGGCTGTCCGCATCCACGGTCCACGCGGCGGGATCGGGAAGGCCGGGGAAGGAATAGCTGACGACGGTGCCCGCGTGCATCGGATCGGCGACGAGGATGGCCTTGCCGGAAGTGTTGCGGATTTCGAAGACCGTCATGCGATCCATGGACACCGCGGAAATTTCCAACAGGTCATCCGCGAGGAGAGAGGGGCAAGTGCCGAGGACGAGGAGGGATCCGAAGGCGAGCTGGACAATTGCGAAGGCTTTCATGGGAGAAATGAGGTGGAGGAGGACGGCCCGGGGTTTTCCGGGTTTCACGGCAGGGTGGTTAAATACCAGCGTTGCCGCGAGCCTCATTTTTTCCGGGAAAGTGCCGGAGGCGGATGAAATTTGGAGCACTGCCTCACCTCACCCAATGCCCCATTGACGCCGCCGCCCCGCTGCGGGTATGAGTCATGGCGAGCGAGGTTTTTTTGAAACGACCTTCCAACGCCATGGATACCCCGGCCAATCATCTCATCACGAACAAGACGTTTCGGAAGATCCTCTGGATCGTGGCGATTTCCCTGGCCGCGGGAGGATTGGCCACCGCCATCGTCGGATATAACCGTAGCCCGAAAAGGCCGCCGGCCATCTCCCTGCTGATGCAGATCCGGCACTCAATATTCTGATCCTGCCGGGGGCCAAACCCCGGAAGAGCTGAAAGCCCGACATGTCCGGACAAACCAATTCCCATTCCAATCCCTATCAGCCGCCGGTGGTCCCGGGGGAAGCGGCGCCGGACGCGCCGCGGACCTGGCCCGGTGTCAGCAGGCTTGGATTTGTCTTCCTGCTGATAGGAGCGCTTTTCGCCACCGGCGTGTTTGTGCGCCTGACACAACCGTGGATCAACAAATCCGCCTTGGGCGTCCATCTGGCTCTCTACCTGCCCCTGGCACTTGCGACCGTTCCCCGCATCCGGAACATCGGCCGTCATCCGGCGCTGGCTTTGCTGATCCTGATCCCCTTGTTGAATTTTTTCGCGCTGCTGCCCTGTTTCATCCTGCCGCCCGGATTTGAAACGCACCAGAAGTTCGATCCCGCGGCTAAGATCATTTTCGGCCTGATCATCCTTGCGGTGGTGGGCTTGGTGATCTTCATGGTCTGGGCCGGGCAATTCGCGACCTGACCCACACGGATCGTCATCAGGCCAAACGGAAGCAAGCTAACAGCACCATGTCTGGAGAAACCGATCCCTATCAGCCGCCCGCCGTCCTGCCGGAGGAAGATTCTGCCGAATCGACGGTGGAAATAGCGGGGGCAGCAGCGGAATCGCGCCCACCGGGAGTTGGCAGGGGTGTCTTCGCGCCGATGCTCGCCGGGGTTTATCTGTTTCAATTCCTGTTGGTCCGTTCCATGGGCTCCACGGCACTCACCAACTGGGCTAGCAATATCCCGCTCGCGCTTGCCGCGGTTCCCCGCGTCCGGAACATCGGCCGTCCGCCGGCGATGGCCCTGCTGATGCTCATCCCGATCTTCACTCTCTACTTTCAGGCCCGGTGCCTGATCCTGCCGCCGGACCATCGAAGGCACCGCAAGCTCGACCGGATCGGCAAGATCATCCTGGCCATGATCATTGTTTACGTAATCCTGCGTGTCGGCGTCGCCTTTTTTAACGCTCCAGATGGACCCCGGTCGAAGCCCCATGAAGGAAAAGCCCGCGCGCCTTTCGAGTCCGCCCCCCCCTTTGATTGGAACCACACTCCGCCATGTTTGGAGCGGTTGACGAACCTTGTCCCCGCGAGATACGGAACCACGTTGTGGTTCGGATCCAACATGCGGATTACCCCGGGGTAGGCGCATCGCGGTGCTCGCGCCAACCCCGGGCTGGAGGATTCAACGCCGTTGGCGTTGGGAGATGCCGGGGAAGATCTATCAGATCCGTGCGAGGGTCCGTGTCACCCCCAAGGCCCTGCCCTCGGTCCAAACCTTCACCCTCCGCGCCACCTCGCTGACCGAGGGTGCCGCGAGGGACCGCGCAGAAATCATCGTGCGGGCGAAGAAGTGATTCTCCCTCACCCCCTTGGTCCAACGTGACGGACCGCGGGATCGTCGGATTCAAGCATCGCCAAGCGGACGGAGGCCCGGCGGTGGGATGCGAACCAAGTCCGGGTGGGGAACCCGGGGCGCTGTTCCGCGAGGATGGACAAGAGTTTCACGCGCTCCCTCTCGAACAGGTCGTCGTTGGGGCGGGAGTGTTCGTTCACGGGGGGATGTGAACCCATTCCAGACGGGGTGGTTCGAGAGAAATTCA